>JAGDMB010000386.1 GCA_017860375.1 Bacteroidota bacterium
AGGCGATACCGTGCAACCATCCGAACAGCCGGAACCCGATTTTGATCCGGGTTGTTATCTGTGTCCGGGAGTTACCAGGGCGTCGGGCAATATAAATCCACCTTACCTTAAGCCTTTTGCCTTCACCAACGATTTCGCTTCTTTTTCGCTGAATGCGCCAGATGTGCACCGGCAGGATAATTTTGAGACCGTCGAACCGGTTCATGGCACCTGCCGTGTCATTTGCTTTACGCCGAGGCACAACGTAACGCTGGCTGAAATGAGCCAGGAAGACCTGCTGGATGTGGTGGATATTTGGAAAAAGGAATTCAGTGAACTGGGAGATAATCCCGTCATTCACAATGTTCTGATTTTTGAAAATAAAGGGAAGGTTATCGGTGTCTCAAATCCTCACCCGCATGGGCAGATATATGCGACAGGTTACATTCCTAAAATTGTGGAGCGCGAACTTGATTCTTTTGTGGATTATAAAATAAGCCACGGCAACGGATTGATGGAAGACCTGGTAGAACATGAGCTGAAAAAGGAATCGCGAATCGTATGCAAGAATGAGCATTTTGTTGCGTTCATCCCTTTCTTCGCGCGGTTCGTATATGAAACCTATATTGTTCCGCGAAGACAGGTAGCCCGCATAACCGACCTTACGGCGGAAGAGACCCTGGCCTATGCTGAAATCCATCATCAGTTGATCGTTAAATTTGACAACCTGTACAACATGTCTTTCCCCAATATAACCATACTGCACAATGCTCCCACCGATGGAAATCACCGCAACGATGCCTTCCATTTCCATACCGAATTTTACCCCCCTATGCGTTCACCCGATAAGCTCAAGTACCTCGCAGGGTTTGAATCCGGGGGTGGAAATATCATTAATCCCGTGAAACCTGAGGTAGCAGCCGATCAGCTCAGGCAAGCCTCAGTCATCCACTATAAGAACCGTTAGTGCCGGTAAGAAAACCCTGTAACCGGATTCCTGCCAGGGTCATGTTCACTTATTCACATGGGCCAGCACTGAAAAGGGCGGGTTCACCGTAACCTTTCTCACACGATATAAGAATTTCCCTTTTATCAGGCAGTGCAATGCCTTCGGTCTGTGTTCCAAAGTTTTCCGGAAAGGAATATTGTTGTATTGAACCCTGGTAATCTTCTCCCGGTATAAAATCCTGAAGGAGACAGAGGAAGGGGATGAAATTATCATATCCCAGCAGGTAAAGACAGTGATTGGCGTCAGAATAAGCCGAAGCGGTAACCTGGCCGTCAATTTTCAGGCTTCCGCGAAGGACTGCAACATAATTTCCCGGCACCGCAGGCACTTTATAAATATGGCATTCACCACCGGTCCAGTTCTTGCTAAAAAGCTGCAACGAATCGCCTGCGCTGATCATGGCTTCGCAATCGAACGGCGTGTCATACGGGGCAGGCGTAAAATCGGTCTGATCGGGGTATGAGAAATGAATAATTTCAGGCACCGCAAGGGTATCCTCCAGGTCCGATTTGTCAATTTTATAAATGCAGAGATCCCGGCGTGATCCGTCATTATTGCCAAAATCACCCACATATATATAAGATTCATCCTGGGCAATTTCTTCCCAGTCCACATTTTCCGCATCCGCTAACCGAACATGTTTAACAATCTTTACCGTTGCCGTGTCAAGGGCATACAGATAAGGATTCCCTTCACTGTCATTGATCATCCAGATCAGGCCATCGTACCATATCATTCCCGAATTCTCATTCAGGTCCGGCGGTAACAGACAGCGCGGGACCAAACATTCGATTTCCAAAGGGGCTTCTTTCTCTTCAGGGTTTGAGCAACCGGCAGACCATTCCAGAAGGGGAAACAAAAAAAGAACGATTTTGACTGCATTCGCAATGCTCATGGCTGGGTGAAATTATAAAAGCGCATCATTTTAAGGAAAAGAGAAGTGTTTTCATATGTCCCAGAAAAATCCTGAGCTCCGGGACCATAGGCAAAGACGGGAACCATAATACCGGTGTGGTCCATCGTGCTGAACTTTGCCTCCACCGTTCCGGCTTTCAGATTTCCGTCAAGAATTACCAATCCGCCTGTTTCGTGATCAGCCGTAACCACCACCAGCGTATTGCCATCCTGTTCAGCAAATGCAAGGGCTTTCCCGATGGCATTGTCCATATCCGTTACCTCTTCCACGACATAACGAATATCGTTGTTATGGGCTCCCCAGTCAATCTGAGATCCTTCCACCATCAGGAAAAATCCTCTTTTATTTTTATGCAAAAGTTCAATTGCCTGTTCGGTGGCATCGGACAGCATATCGCCCCTTCCGGCTGAAACCCTCGGGTTATGGACCGGGGCGGTGAATACAGCAGCTTTGACGGAGTTCTCAAGGCGGATGGAAGGAGGGTAAAGGAAAACCTCATATCCTTTGGCCTTCATCTGTTTTACCAGATCGACACTGTCGGACCGTTTGACAAAATAGTGACCTCCCCCGCCAATAAACACATCAATGTCCGTTTTCAGGAAGTCAAGGGCAATGTCCTCATACCGGTTACGGTCTTTCTGATGGGCAATGAAGGAGGCCGGCGTTGCGTGCGTGATGGCACTGGTGGAAATCAACCCTGTTGAAAGGCCATTTTCCTCGGCATATTCAAGGATGGTTTTACAGGGAATGCTGTCATTATCCACCCCTATGGCTCCGTTGAACGTTTTCTTTCCGCACGAAATAGCGGTGGCCCCTGCCCCTGAATCGGTGATATAACCCGATGCCGACCAGGTCATGCTGAATCCGGTAGTTGGAAATTTCATCAGGTTCAGATTTCCCTTGTTTACCGTATAGGCGGCATAAATGTGGGACAGGCCCATGCCGTCACCGATGAACAGGATCACATTCCGTGAAGCGGCAGAATCCTGTGCAACACTGAATCCTGAAAATGGATAGAAAGAACAAAGGGAAAAAAAACAAATCAGCAGGCGCCGGGTATTTTTCAGCATAAAGTCTTTTTTTTCGGGTTTGAATATACAAATCAGAAACAAAAATACACTAAAATGGTTTGCCCTTTTTACTATTTTTGCAGCCAAACAGCATA
>JAGDMB010000083.1 GCA_017860375.1 Bacteroidota bacterium
CCCTATGAAACGGTTCTGGAAAGCGGAGTCGAACTTACCCATGAAGAGATAAATAAGATCCGTAATTATCCGGATATACAAAGCGCCGGAGCCAGTATTCAGAATCTCTTATTATCCGCTGTGGATATGGGTTACGCGGCTTGCTGGCTAAGCGGTCCCATGTTTGCCAAGAGCGAAATTGAAGCGATGCTGGGTATTAAATCCCCTTCCAGCCTGCTTGCGTTTATCGCCGTTGGAAAACCGCGCTCCCAGCCCCGGCCCAAGGAAAAACCCAATCTGGCAGATTCGCTGGTGATTATTGAATAAATACGCCGAAAACCTAAAATCTTAGCCAAATAAGAAAGCGATAATAGAAAAAAGAAATGCTGTTTTATAAGTTCTGAATCAAATAAAAATAACCTTCCCATGAAAAAAATAGTAGCGTTTTTGTTCTTTGCAGGATTATTCCCCCTGACCTTCGGGCAGGACTGCAAATTTTACTATCCGGCTTTTGAAAATGCTCAGCTGGAATACAAAACCTTCGACAAGAAGAATAAACTGAGCGGGTCGAGTATCCAACGTATCAAAGAAATAAAAAGGGGTCCTGGATCCATAGCTGCAACCATTGAAGCGGAATCTTTTGATAACAAGGGTGTAAGCCAGGGAAAGATCGAAATGACGGCCAGGTGCGAAAAGGGAGTTTTTTATGTCGACATGAAAAGCTACATGAACGCGCAGTCAATGGAAAGCTATAAAGATATGGAAATGAGCATGGAAGGGGGAACTCTTGAAATGCCCTCCAAGCTTACTGTTGGGGATGTCCTGAAACCCGGCGAGATGAAAATGAGCTTTTCCTCCGGCGGAATGACATTGATGACCATGGCAATTAGCATATCCAACCGGAAAGTCGAGGCCATAGAAGACATTACTACCGATGCCGGGACATTTTCGTGCTATAAAATCTCCTATGATGCCACCACTAAGATGGGGATCACTGTTAGCTCAAAGGGAGTAGAATATTACAACGATGATATCGGAATGGTGAAATCAGAAGCATTTGACAAAAAGGGCGAATTGCTGTCCACCACCGTCCTGAGTGCATTGAAAAAATAATTCCCCGCGATCTCTTCTTTTGAAACAGAGCCCTGCAGGCATCCCCGGGATGCGGCAGGGTTTTTCATTTAGACCCCCCCCTTGCACTTCCCGGTGGTTTTCCCTGTCCATATTTGTCTTGCTGTTTTATGGATTTGTCATGATGAATTTTCAGTTGGTGTAATTAATTTGTCCTTGCCTTTTGTTTTTCGTATAGGTATACAAAAGTTAAACGCAGGATTATGAAACCAACAGGTAATGCAATCATCCATCCCGCATCTCCCTGTAAACCCTTAACCAAAACAAAACCGGATCCTGGCACCAGAAGATTCCTTCGCAATATCATTCGCCTCGGTGCGATGACGGGATTGCTGATAATGAGCACCAGTTATCAAAGCCATAAGAATGAATTGATTTTGCTGGAAAATGAATTCTATTTGCCGGCTTTCGCCGATCATATGAAAAACCTTTTTCAGATGCACTCCGGTGATTACAGCATCGACATAAGAAGTGCCCATATCAAAACCGCGCCATGTGTCGGGGAATTTTATGCAAGCCGGTATTACAAGCCGGCATGGACGACCAGAACAGCCGGGAATAAACAGGCCCTTATATTGCTTGACCTGCTCAACAATGCAGAAAGATTTGGCCTTAAAAGCAGCCTTTTCCCGGTTAGGGAGATCAGGCGTGAACTTGACCGGATGAAGGACGGGGAGCTGAAATTGAATTATTTGGAAAACAGGATAAATGCAGAACTTCTGCTTTCAGATGCCTGTATGCAATTCATGGTTTACCTGAGCAAGGGCTACCAAGTCTTTGATTCGTCTCTTTTTGCAATGCCCGCTGTATCTGAATTGCCATATGAATTACAGAAGGCTATTTCAGACCATGATTTTGAAAAACGGGTACTCTCCGTTCAGCCTGATTTTGCAGAATACCGGAATCTTCAAAAAGCACTTGAGATATTCCTGACCGCCACGCGGCGGAGCAACGCAAGGATAACCATTCCGGATCCATCGGAGGATTCGGTTTTATTCAGGGATGTGGCTCAGAATATACTAATCAGCCTTGGCTATCTTCAAACCCGATTAATCCATTCGGAATTTACGGGTGCTCTTAAAAAATTTCAGTATTACCATGGCTTGGAGCCCGACGGTATACCGGGCCGGAAAACCTGTCAGGCACTGGCACAAACAACGGAAGAAAAATTCAGACAAATTGCCCTAAACCTTGACCGACTGAGAAAAGAAAATATTCAGGCCGAACAGTTCATCGCAGTGAATATTCCCGCTTACCGGCTGCGTATTTTCAAGGGAGATCAGATCATTTGCAATACAAAGGTTATCGTAGGATCGGTTGAAACCCCCACCCCCCTGATAAACGGTAAAATAGAAAGAATTATCACCAATCCTTACTGGCAGGTGCCACGCAGTATAAGCCTCCGGGAGATATTGCCAAAACTGAAATCAGACAGCGATTACCTCAGCCGCAACCGGCTCCGGTTATTGGACGAAAACCGGAATACGGTTTCTTATAATCAGGTAGACTGGAACAGTGTTTCCGCTGAGACATTTGATTACAGGATAAGGCAGGATGCAGGTGCAGACAATGCACTTGGCCGTATAAAATTTGATTTTCCCAACCCGTATTCTGTGTATTTGCATGATACCCCGGGTAAACAATCTTTTTCCAGGGAGGAACGGGCCTTGTCGCATGGATGTGTGCGGGTGCAGGATCCGGGACTGCTTGCGGATTACCTGGTAAGGGAATTCTCCCCGCAATACAAGGGTCCGGATGTATCAGGCATGATGGCACATGGCATGCACAGGGAAATATCTCTGGACCAACCGGTAGCCATATACATTCGTTATCTGACCTGCGAAGCCGACGAAAACTGCAACATCTTTTTCTATAATGATGTGTACGGAAGGGATAAAAAAGAATTAAAAAGCCTGGATTTTCTTCTGTAACGGACAGAGATTTGAAAAACAAAGCATCAGGGATGGTTTGGCCGTCTTGATCATCGATAAAAAATCAGGTCAAGTGTATTAGTGCAATGGGTATCACAGGAGACGAACAAGACAATTTTATGGATTTCTCTTGATTTCAAAAAATTCGGCTTCTTCCGGAATACTTGTCGGTGCCCATATTTTAATATTATCAAAACAGCCGGCATCATGAATAGAACCAAATCCAAGATATCCCATGACAAGCTCGGGATCTCTCGAGGTCATCACCGGATTTTTCATGTTGTCAAAATAAACAGTGACCGACCTGTTGACGATGTTCCTTGCAACACGCACCTTATGCCATTTCTGATTTCCCCAGCTAATCCCTTCATTCTGCCAGTTGGATACTCTGTAACGGGGTGTGTTTTTCACGAGGAATATTCCGTGCGCATTTTCATTCGCTTGTGAAGCAAGCTGGATACAGTAATAATGCGATGAATCCCTTACGGAAAAAAAGATACACAGATCATTGCTTTCCTGTTCCGGTTCTGTCATCATCAGATCGGCTTCCAGGATGAATTCTCCCAGTATATGCCGGTGAATGATGCCAATGATCGCGGGTGAAGAAAAACCGGAATCAATTTGTGCCTGACCGTTGCATTCAAGAAAACGATTTTCCCTGAGGTTGTTTATTTTCCAGGAATCCGGACTGGAGAACCTGAAATCCTTCAGGGCAGTATCGGATGAGAAATTCTGCTGATACACCAGGATATATCCCTCCGGGATGGATTGGGAAGTCAGCGTCATGGAGACCATTGAAAACAAAAATAAATAACAAAATCTGTTCATGAGGGTTAGGGTATTAATGCAAATCAAATCCAATATCTTTCCGGTAGTACTTTCCGTCGAAATCGATCAGGGCCGCATTTTTATAGGATAATGCCAGCGCTTCCTTTACCGTATTGCCCCTTGAACTTACCGCTATTACCCTGCCGCCGTTGGTGAGGATTTTACCCTCCTGGACTTTGGTCCCGGCATGAAAGACGATACTGCCGGAAACCTTGTCGAGATTGGTTATTTCCTTTCCTTTTTCATATTCTCCGGGATAGCCGCCGGAAGCAAGCATCACCGTTGCTACCGGTTGCTCTTCAATGGAAACCCTTAGGGTATGAAGGCTCTTGTTGGCCACGGCCATTAAAAGTTCCACCATATCTTCCCTGATCCTTGGCAGGATTACTTCTGATTCCGGATCACCAAGCCTGGCATTGTATTCAATTACATAAGGATCCCCGTTGCAGTTCATCAGGCCGAAAAAAATAAAACCCTGGTAATCGATTTTTTGCTTCCGTAGCCCTTCAATGGTTGGTTTGATGATCCGGTCTTCGACTTTTCTCATAAAAGAGGGGTTTGCAAAGGGCACGGGCGAAATGGCTCCCATCCCTCCCGTATTCATACCGGTGTCACCTTCCCCGATGCGCTTATAATCCTTGGCTTCAGGCAGCAGCCTGTATGTGATGCCATCCGTAATCACAAATGCGGATAGTTCGATACCCGAAAGGTGTTCTTCCACCACAACTTTTTTGCTTGCCTCACCGAATTTCCCGTCAAGCATTTGCCGGAGTTCTTCCCTGGCATCCTCAAGGTTTTCGATGATGAGTACTCCTTTTCCTGCAGCAAGCCCGTCTGCTTTCAGAACATAAGGAGGTTTCAGGGTACCCAGAAATGCATAACCCTTGTCAAGGATTTCAGCGGTGACCGATAAATAGGCTGCAGTAGGAATATTGTTTTCTTTCATGAAGATTTTGGCAAAATCCTTGCTGCCTTCAAGTTGTGCTCCTTCTTTTGAGGGACCGATAACGGGAATATGCTGCAGGTTTGGAGTGTTCTTAAAATAGTCGTAGATACCCCTGACCAAAGGATCTTCGGGCCCGACAATGATCATTTCAATATGGTTTTCGACGGCAAAGATCCCGAGTTTCTCAAAATCGTTAACCGCAACGTTCACATTTGTTCCCACCTGCGCTGTACCGGCATTCCCCGGGGCAATGAACAATTTCACCCCCCGCCGGCTTTGTGCTGTTTTCCATGCCAGCGCATGTTCACGGCCTCCTGAACCAATGATAAGGATATTCATACGAATGAATGTTATACCACAACAAACTTAGAAAATGAATTTAATAACCGGGTTAATTTGCAGAAAAAAAGACCTGACAGCTAAAAAAATCTATCAGGTCTTTCGGGGAATTATGTTGGAAAAAATTAATTAATGATCAGCCTCTCTTTTACCACACGGTTATTGATTCTCAACAGGTAAATGCCTTTGGGAAAACCGGAAAGGTCAATTTCTGTGACCGTTTTATCCGAAACGGAAGTGATTTTCATGTTACGGACAACGACGCCCGTAATATCAAGGACATCCAATTCAATTTCTCCGGCGGAAGCCTCAATAATAAGGTTGAATTTGCCACCGGAAGGATTCGGAAAGATCTGCAGTGTGGAATACCCCTGTTCTTCAATGGCGATTATATTTATTACAAATTCCTGCGATACAACGGGTCCGCAATTGTTGGCATCATCGACTTCAACCGTATAGGTGTCATTGGGCAGGTCAACAAATTCACCGGTTGCCTGTGGACTCCCGCCGTTTAAAGTATACACAAGGGGAGGAGTTCCTCCTTCGGCTGTTACGGTAATAGTGTTGCTGTCCGATACTTGACTGACGATGGTAATTTCATCGGGTTCAGTGATCACAACGGAAAGACTGCTGTCCTTGCAATTGTAATAATCGGTAACCCGAAGGCCATAATTTCCGGGGGGTAAATCACTGGCGACCATGGAGGTCTCTCCGTTCGACCACAGGTAGTTATAAGGAACAGATCCGCCGGAAACAGTAGGAGCAATCTGGCCATCATCCGCTCCTGTACAGGTGACATTGGAATGAGTGGCTGTGACAATAATTGGAGCGGGCTCATACAGTTCTTGTCCCTTGGTGGCATGGCACTCGTTAAGATCGGTAACGATAACGTTATAAAATCCGGCTTCCAGTTCATAGGCAGTTTGAGTGCTCTGATTGCCCGGATCATCCCAGGTATAGGTATAAGGTGGAATGCCTCCCACAGGATGGGCCGTCAATTCGCCTGTTTTATCCCCGAAGCAATAGATGGATTTATCCTCGCTTATCGTTACGCTGAAAGGATCAGGCTCATCCACTGAAGCTGAGCCATTTTCGGTGCAGCCATGAGCATCGGTTACCCATACAAAATAATTCCCTTGGGGTATGTTAACAAGATCTTCACCTTCATTGGGAATGTTCCAGCGGATGTCATAGGGGTGTGTTCCCCCCTGGACGGTTAAATCAATTACTCCGGAATTATCATGATAGCACCTTAGATCGGTAGGCTGAAGCAACAATGAAAGGGCAGCTGAGGGACCGTCGATAAAAACACTTGTAGAAGTTGTATTGCTGTTGTTATCCGTAACGGTGATGTAATATGTACCTTTGCTCATACCTGTGCGGATATTGAATGTGTCAGAAGAGGGGAAGGGTGCCATATCGGACCACTGGTAATTGAACGGAGGTTCGCCGCTAAGTATAGAAATGACAGCGGTGCCGTCATCCTGCCCGTAGCAGGTCACATCGGTTTTGCTGCTTACCGTTGCGATCATGACTCCCTCTTCATAAACGAGGAATACTGTATCTCCGTTACAGGAATGGTCGTCAGTAATTTCCAGCATATAATTGCCTCCTCCAAGTCCGGTGATGGTATCTTCGGTGGAAGTATAACTGCCGGGTCCTGTCCATGCATAGGCATAAGGTGATGTGCCACCGGAAACAGCGGGAATGACAGATCCGTTATTACCCGGCGGAGTGGCAACATTGGTCACGATACTTCCCGTGAAAAGTATCCGTGAAGGTTGTACAACTTCGAATGAATCCTTGACCGAACAGGTATTGTCATCTTTCACCGTTACGATATACCAGCCTGCTGATATCCCGGACTGGTCCTGCTGCGTAGGGTTTACCCCCGAACCGCCCCTGGTTGTCCATGCGTATGAATAACCCTCCGGAGCGGTACCGCCGGTAACTGTAATATCAATAGCCCCGTCCGAAGCATTGTAGCATGTTGGTTTTGTAATAGAATCTGTAATTACAAGGGGTTGAGGCTGGGTAACAACACCAGTGATCCATGCTGAATCATTATCTGCATCGATAATGGTTACAGTATAGCTTCCGGCCGGAAGATCGGTCGCAACCGGCAGGGTAAGTCCCGGATCATGGCTCCATTTATAGGTGTATGGTCCATTCATAAAGTAGGGCGTCACCTTCAGCATGCCGTCGCTCAAGCCGTGGCAGGAAATCATTTGCTCATCGGTAATTACAGCCTTGGGCGGGTGTTCATAGATGGCGAAGAAAAGGTCATTCTTGTTAACATTTGTACTGGTGTAAATACTATCTCCGATTATTATCTGAGGTGATTTATAATACCCTGAAACATATGCACGAGAATCTGAATCCATGTTAACAATTGTACCAGCGTCGTTATAATCTCCTGTACCAACAATACTTACACCTGCAATTGGGTCACCAATTTCGTTAAAGGCCGCTAAAAATACATCTTCGTTCGATGCACTGCTGGTACGTAATGTGTCGTAGTTAAAAACTATCTGACTGGCGAAATAGCCTGTAGCATATATAACATTATTGTGGATTACAAAGTTATTATAGATGTCTTTGGCAGTGCTTCCTTTGCGCAAAAACCATTGCAATATTCCACTCCGGTTGTACTTGCCGATAAAAGTATCATAACCGCCTGTATTACCACTTAATGTCAAACTTAGAGATTCGGTGGAATCAATATAAATATTTGGACTGTTATAATTTCCAAGTACATAAACATTATCGTATTCATCTGTTGTTAATGATCTGAAATTTTCAATATTCTGTCCGCGGATACGTCTAATCCACTGACCGTTACCATCGAAGTCTGTTTTATAAATAAAGGCATCGTATGCAGAGGGAGAATAACTTGTTATTGTATCGATGTCAAATTCCATCGTACCTTGAAAATAACCACCGAAATAGTAACCATTTTGACTGATTTCAGCAGTCACAATTCTGGAAAGGTTGTATGTTCCTAAAAAACGATTGGACCATTGATGTTCACCGGTTAAATTAAAAGCTGCTATAAAGTTGGAAGTATTGCTATTCCCTAAAAGTGTATCCGAATCAATCAGTGTGCTGCCAACAATTAAAGTATCTCTGAAAAAACCGGTTGTGATAAGCGTATTGTTGCCATCGAATTTCAAATCTGTGGAGCCCTGAAGTGTAGAAGAAGAACAAATCCTTTTTGCCCATTGAAATATTCCATCAGAACTATATTTTGCTAAAAACACATCTCC
>JAGDMB010000084.1 GCA_017860375.1 Bacteroidota bacterium
TCACCGATCACCTTATACGGTCAGGCGCTATTGATATTATTGTCATCGACTCAGTAGCCGCCCTTACTCCGAAGGCTGAGATTGAGGGTGAAATGGGCGATTCCAAGATGGGCCTCCAGGCACGGCTCATGTCGCAGGCCCTCCGGAAACTCACGGCCAGTATCAGCAAGACCAATACCTGCTGCATTTTCATTAACCAGTTGCGGGATAAGATAGGGGTTATGTTTGGCAATCCTGAGACTACCACCGGTGGTAATGCATTGAAATTCTACTCCTCGGTTCGTGTTGACATACGCCGCATGAATCAGCTGAAAGAAGGGGAAGAGGTATTTGGGAACCGCACCAAGGTGAAGATCGTCAAGAATAAGCTGGCCCCTCCGTTCCGGAAAGCTGAATTTGATATTCTGTACGGCGAAGGAATATCGCGTTTAGGTGAAATCATTGACCTGGCCACCGAAAATGAAATCATCAAGAAAAGCGGATCCTGGTTCGGTTACGGTGACACAAAACTCGGACAGGGCCGCGATGCCGTCAAGCAATTGCTTGCCGATAACCCGGAGCTTACCGAGGAAATCGAAAAAAAGATATTCGAAAAATTACAGGCGAAATAATAGCAGTTTGCAGAACAGGACTGCATAGTATTTGTTGATTGGTTGATTGGTTGATTGGTTGATTGGTTGATTGGTTGACTGGTTGATTTGCTTTGCCTGTCACAACATTAGCGCAGGCAGGTTTATTTTGCTTTATCCACCGCAGCTTATAAGCAGTCTATGTAAATCCTTCTGCTGCCTTCCCGTTTCAATATTCTATCGGCTTCTTTATTTAAACCCCCTTGCGAAAGGCTGGCTGATATCGAAATAAAATCCTTCCACACCATAGTCGTTGGCCATCACGTAAATGAATTCACAGAGGCTCTTCGCTATCATTTTCTGTTTTCCCGAGGGAACAAATTCCAGTGACCGGATAAGTTCAACCTCATCGGAGATGAGGATCACGCTCCAGGCACTTTGTTCAGTGGCTCCGTCACCCGATGAAAGGATAGCGGAAAGGATACTGCGGTATTTAAAGTAATACAGGGTTGCTTCTTTCGTATTTCCCATCCGGGAACAGGCGATTGCTGAGGTCAGCAGGATTCGGGTACTGAAGGGATGCAACTCCAGTATTTCCCTGCAGTGACCCAGGATGACAGAGAAATCCTCCGTTGTCGGATTGTCCTTCCTCATCAGGTTGCTTACCAGGGAGTCCGCATCATGGACTGCATAAGGCCGATACTCATCCTGAAAGGTGTACCCGTAATAGAGGTACCTGAATTCTTCGTGGCTCAGCGTGGTATCGTTATTCCGGTACCGTTCAAAAAGAACAGGGTAATAAAAGGCTGATTTCTTGCTTGTCACGGCCGATCGAACGGTTTTAAAATCGACCGGTGTATAGGAGAAATGCTGTGCATGCAAAGGCATGGTCAACATTACTGTCAGAAGGAGCAGAACATTTCGTTTCACTGCGCACGGATTAAATAAACAGGCTTCGCCGGAAATTAAAAAGTCCGTCTTTGGAACGGACTGTTATTTATATACTGCTATGTACATTAAGCCGGACTGATAGCCTCGACAGGACAAACATCAGCACAAGCGCCGCAGTCAATGCATTTATCGGGATCAATTTTATAGATATCGCCCTCGGCAATCGCTTCAGATGGACATTCGGGCAAACAAGTCCCACAAGCAGTGCATTCATTACTAATTATATAAGCCATAACATAAATTTTTAAGTTGTACGGACAAATATATAGTTTTCGTTCAAATGAAAAAATGATTCTTGTACAAGATTGATTTTTTTTCAAGAGAGTGGAACGCCGGAATACCCTCTTCTATTTTTCCAGGATCATCTTTATACCCGCGATCAGCATGAGCCCTCCGAATAATATCCGGAGGGGTTTCTCGGGCAGGTTGACAGACAGAAGCGAGCCGAAATAGCCTCCGATTACAAAGGCGATCATAACGATAAGCGCCACTTTGAAATTGACATAGCCGTTCCGGTAATAGTTCAGAAAAGCCAGGATGCCAACCGGAAACAGCAGGATGGCCAGGCTGGTTCCCTGGGCGGTATGCTGGGGCATATGAAAAAAGAATACAAGGGCGGGAACAATAATGATGGCACCGCCCACTCCGAGAGCCCCGGCGATCATACCTGCCGATAGGCCTATTAGTAAAAGAATGATGATCTCATTTGTACTCATCGGATTAAAAATCAAGACCCATGGAAAAATAAAAGATTCGCGGCAGCCATTGATTGTTCTCAATACCCCATGCCCAGTCGAGCCGCAGAAAATACCCCAGAAGCTGTGACCTTACACCCAATCCGTAACCGGCTACAATGGGGAACCGGTCGGCATCAATGGTGATGGTAATGGGACCGTTCTCAATGATGTCGTTGTCGTATGCGTTTTCGCCCGAAAAGGGAGTTTTTCCCGACCAGGCCGTGCCGACGTCGAAAAAGCCCACAAGCTGCAGATTTTCAAGAAAATTGTTGCTGAGCGGATAATTGGCAATATATTTTATCACAGGGAAACGGAGCTCTGAATTAAAAACGGCAAAATTATTCCCGTTCCGGATATTCTGGGAAAACCCTCTCATATTGGTACCAACTGCCTGATAGGCATAATTCTGGTCGGGGTCAATGGAAATCTCGGAAAACGGAATAAAGGTAGGGTATTTGTTCTGGGTAAAATTGATCCAGTTGTCCACGCCTCCGAGGTAATAGATAATTCGGGTACTCCCCTGGGAAGAACTCCAGGCAACCCGGTTTGCCCATATCAGCGACCGGTGCAACCGCGTATAATGCCTCACATCCGCTCCAAATACAATCAGTTCATTGTAATTCTCGTAAAACTGTTCATAAAACTCGGCGAATAATTTGTATCGCAATCCGCTATACAGGTTAAGTCCCAGATGCCGGGTGTTGTCATGAATAAATTCAAATTTCAGTCCGCCCCAGAGCTTTAATTCATCAGGCTGATTGAGTGTATACGGTCCGGTGGACAGATAAACGGACCGGTCCGTCCTCATGTTGACTGTGGTAACCAGTGACTGCACCTGGTTGAAAGGGTAGCGCATGACATAGGACAGCTCATACGTATGGGTTTTTACGATAAAGGGGATATCTCCCGATATGCCTGTATTTTTAAATGCCTGCTGGTGAAAAATGATCGATTTATCGAGCCTTTTCCTCAGATTTTCAAAACTGACCAGGTATTCATTGGCGTCAAAATCAGGTGAGAGCCGTATTCCCCCCGTGATTTTATAATCTTCAAAAAGATCGTTTGTACCCAGTTTGAATAAGACGTTAAAGCCCGGGTTAAAATAAAAAGCGCCTCCTGTAAATGCCTGGTAGGAAGCATTCAGAAAATTGAAATCAATCTGGCTGACCAGGTAATTCTGATAGAAAGCGGTTTCATAGATTCTGATCCCGGGCCGCGACGGTTTGGCTGTATCAACCCTTATCACCGCATTTTTTCCCCTGAGTTTTTCGTTATACAGATTGATCTTTTCTGCCTCAAAAACATACTTGTTTACATCGATCTCCCCTGTACCTATTTTTACGGTGTCCTCGTCGATGATAATCCCATTGTCGGAAATGGATTCTATGCTGATCACCTTTTGATTGAGGTTGCGCAGGCTGTCCTCAAGGGCAAGCTTCTTCGTGATCTGCTGGCGTGTATCGGTGATTTCCTGTTTTTCAGGAAGACTGGCATTGTCGAGGTCCAGAGGATTCAAAAAAAGCGAATAGCGGCCTTTGTTGAAGAAAATTTCTCCCACTGACCCGGTTGTTTTGTTATAATCCTGTTCGAGAATGTTCCGGCCGTAATCGGTCAGGGGTTTTGTCGTGGCCGAGTAACGGTAATGCACGGTAGTATCCACAAAGCTGATGGCACTGTCGAACTTTGACAGGTATCGGTTCACAATACCGGTTTGGTCATTCAACTGAATAAAATGGTTTTGCGATACTTCGACGGGATTGTATTTGTTCACAAATTTTCCGTCTTCAAGCCTCATGAGAACAGGTTTATTGGATGTCCTGTCGTAGATAAACAAATCATTGGTTAACGCTCTTTTTTGACCGGAAGAACCATCGGAAAGGGTATCGGATAAGCGGTCGGAACTGAAGATGATCTGGCTGGAATTATTGATAAAACGGGGTGAAAGGTCGTCTGCCGGATCATGGGTGATTTGTTCGTTTGTGGAAGCCGCCAGGTTGTGAATGAAAATATCGGTCTGCCCCTTGATAACGCCTGATATGACCAGCAGAAGTCCGTCATCGGAAAAAGAATAATCCAGCACTTTTTCAAAATAAAGCATGTTTTTAACCACCTTCTGCTTATCCGCCAGGATGTAATAATAGAGTTTAAGGCCTCCGTTCTCCTCCGTGATAAATGACAAAATGCGGCCGGAGGGATGCCATGCCAGCACAGGGCAGGAATAATCGACGATCTGTTCGAGCTTCTGTCCTCTTTTCAGAATCCGTTCCTTCTTGCCGGTCTCCACATTTTGCAGCCAGATTTTGTATTGTCCCA
Source organism: Bacteroidota bacterium (assembly GCA_017860375.1). Taxonomy (GTDB): domain Bacteria; phylum Bacteroidota; class Bacteroidia; order Bacteroidales; family UBA10428; genus UBA5072. The sequence continues at coordinate 4,571 of JAGDMB010000084.1, forward strand.
TTTTATTGGTGACGTACGCAATATAATTACCGCTTGGACTGATCTTCAGGTTCTGGTATACCACTCCCCTTTTTGTCTTTTTCATCAAGGCCCCGGTGTCGGGTGTTTTTTTGGACTTTTCATCGGAGGCGAAAAGATTGAGGTAATACCCCATCCATTCATAGGAAAGCTCCTTAAGCGACATGCCAAGGACATAAGAAAATCCCGCTTTCGAGGATTTGTTGATGCGTGTGATGTAAAGGATGCTGGGGATAACGGATTCGCCATAGGTATCGGCGATGAATTTCCAGAATGAATGGCCAACAATAGTGGCATCCTCTCCTGTGAGCCGGTTGAATTTTTCGTATTTTCCATTGGCAATGCCGTCTTTAAGCTTGTTTTCAATTTGAAAATCCCAGCGGTTTGAAAGGTAGGATACCAGACCATCAAAATACCAGCCTGGAATATTATTGAGGGTGGAATTGGTTATGTTTTCCCGGAGTAAATTGCCGTAAAGCATTTCGTTCATCAACACACTGGCTATGGCTGCTTTTATCTGGATGTCAAACTTGTTGAGATCGCCTTCATAGTAAAGGAATACTTTGTTCCGGCTAATGTTTGTGACGCCTCCGATATTGTATTCTTCGTTTCCTGTGACAAGGCCTATGTTGCTCTCACGGAAATCCGAAAGGCGGTTATATACCATAAAGATGATCCGCTTGTCAAGGGTATAATCAAAAAATGATTCGATCCTGGGAAGGATTTCAGCGGCATAATCACTTACGTATTCGGCCAGCTTTGTTCCGTCTTCGTTAAAGTATACATCAAAACCTTCATACCGGTAAAACGACCAGACGTAATCGTTGTATTGTACACGGTTCTTGCCAAAACTCATCTGGTGTCCGTTATAAAACTGGGCGCCGATTTCACCCGTCAGAAAGGACAGAACAATAACCCAGGCAGATATTTTCGGAATCAACTTCATTGCAAAGAGACAAGGCATGGTTAACAGCCGATAAAATTAATTTAATAATTGTGAATATACAATCACCCGGATTATATCCGCTAATAATTTATATTTTTGCAGGACCAGAAATTTTTAATTTTTTTCTCTGTATGATACGAAAAACTCTCCCCATCCTCTGCCTTCTGTGCATTCCTTCTTTTTTGTTTTCACAGTTGATCAAGCCGGTCATTTCCTTCGATGTGAGCGAGTACGATTTCAAGACTATCTATGAGGCCAATGGGGTGGTCAGTTATGAATTTGAATATACCAACACCGGTAAGGTACCCCTTATCCTGCAAAACGTTCATGCCACCTGCGGATGCACTTCGCCGGAATGGACAAAGGAACCGGTAGTTCCGGGACAGATTGGCCGCATCAAGGTAAATTTCGATCCCAAGAATCGTCCGGGTCCGTTTACGAAAACCATCACCGTTACAAGCAATGCCGAACCTCCGGTCACCACCCTCACGATAAAAGGAACGGTAATCCCGGCTAAAATGGAACAACTTTTAAAGACATTCGGATATAAGTATGCCATTGGTGATCTGAAACTTCCGACCGTTCATGCCTCTTTCGGGGATGTCCTGATGGGGCAGGAGGATACCGTTAGCATCCCGGTTGTGAACACGTCACCGGAGAAAACCCTGCGTCCCGGATTTCTGAAGGTACCTGAATATCTTTCCGTGAAGTTTGTACCCGACACCCTTCGCCCGAGTGAAATGGGCATTATTTATTTCACTTTTTCCTCCGGTCGTCGCAATGAATGGGATTATGTCATCGACAGGCTTTTGCTCACCCTGAACGGGGAAACAGTGCCATCCAATGCGATCACCCTGACCGCCAATGTAAAGGAAGACTTTTCCAAACTGACAGCGGAAGAGTTTAAGTCCTCGGCAATCGCGGTATTTGATACCACTGCTTTTGATTTCGGTCCGGTATCCGGCAATTCGAAGGTGGAGCATGAATTTATCCTTACAAATAAAGGTAAATCCGACCTTTATGTGCGCAAAGTCAGTGCAAGCTGCGGTTGTACGGTAGTTCAACCTTCAAAGACCAGTATCCCCCCGGGGGATTCCACCCATATAAAAGTCACGTACAACACACAAGGCCGCAGCGGGGCGGATAAAAAAGCCATTACCGTCATCACCAACGACCCCAGAAAGTCAAAATCGATCCTCTGGATCAAAGCGTTTGTTGAAGCACCGCAGTCTAAGGCTCCATAGGGCGATAAAAGCATAATGATTAACCGGCTCAGCCAAAAATGGGAGAACAGGAAAATAAAAGGTTGCTAACCGTTGTCAGCGGAGTATCTCAGCCTCCCCTGATCAATGAGGAGTCGGTCAGACGCTACAAGGAAAAGCAAAAAAAACTGCCTGCCGTTGAGGAGTTCACCGAAGGAATACGGAAAGGGAACCGTACCCTGCTTTCACAGGCCATCACCCTCATCGAAAGTTCGCTGCCTGCCCATACCGAGGTGGCACAACAGATTCTCGAAAAATGCATACCTTATTCCGGCAACTCCATCCGGATAGGGATTACCGGAGTGCCTGGCGTGGGAAAGAGCAGTTTCATTGAGACGCTGGGACTGAAGCTTGTCCGCAACCACCACAAGCTTGCTGTCCTGGCCATTGATCCCAGCAGTGAAAGGTCGAGGGGAAGCATCCTGGGAGACAAGACCCGTATGGAGGAATTATCTTCCCATGCCGATGCTTTTATCCGGCCTTCCCCATCCGCAGGGTCCCTGGGGGGAGTGGCCCGTAAAACGCGTGAAACCATTATTCTCTGCGAAGCAGCCGGTTACGATACCCTCTTTGTCGAAACCGTCGGGGTGGGCCAAAGCGAAACAGCCGTGCATTCGATGGTGGACTTTTTCCTGCTTCTGATGCTGGCCGGTGCAGGAGACGAATTGCAAGGCATTAAAAGAGGAATAATGGAGATGGCAGACGCAATTGCCATTACCAAAGCGGATGGTGAAAACATAGCCAGGGCCGACCGTGCCAAAGCTGAATTTTCAAATGCCCTTCACCTGTTCCCTCCCAGCGAATCGGGCTGGATACCCAGAGTGATCACCTGTTCATCGCGGACCGGCAACGGCATAAATGAACTCTGGGAACTCATTCTTGAATACATGGGCCAGGTAAAGTCCAATGGCTTTTTCGAAAAAAACCGCCGGGACCAGTCGTGTTACTGGATGTATGAAACCATTAACCAAAGCCTCAGGGACAGTTTTTACCATGACCGCAGGATCCAGAGGTTTCTGCAGCATTATGAAAAGCTTGCCATTGAAGGCGAAATATCCCCTTTTGCACCGGCAAAAGCTTTGCTTGAGAAATACTTTAAACGCAGGTACATTAAACTATATTACAAGCGCTGACGTTCTTTGCTGTGAACAAAACAAACCATCCGTGGTTTATCCGGGGTAGCACGATGCTATACGGCGATCGCGGATCGTGCAGCTATAACATGAAATAAATTATTACAACATTAAATCCTATCGGAATGAACTATGATCTGATCACCATTGGAAGCGGTCCCGGCGGCTATGTGGCTGCCATAAGGGCATCCCAGCTGGGGATGAAAGTCGGTGTCGTGGAAAAAGCCGAACTCGGCGGTGTATGCCTTAACTGGGGCTGTATTCCTACAAAATCGCTGCTCAAGAGCGCATCGGTTTATGAGGTCCTGGCACACGCTGCCGATTACGGAATATCCTTTGAAGGCAGTGTGAATGCCGAATTTGAAAAGATGATTGCGCGGAGCAGAGGAATTGCCGAAGAGATGAACAAAGGAGTGCAATTCCTTTTCAAGAAGAATAAAATTGAACACATCCAGGGAACAGGGGTCCTGCTGGGAAATCAAAAGGT
>JAGDMB010000085.1 GCA_017860375.1 Bacteroidota bacterium
ACATTTCCTTCGATGATACGGGTGACCGGCGTTCCCTCACTGTTTAATACTTTTTCTCTCACGAGGATGCCGTCACTGAAATGCAGGGTTAATCCTACAACCAGTCCTGCCACAACCTGGGCAATGATTTTGAATGTCCCCCGAAGGCCGGCTTTGTTCTTCTTGAATACTTTGATGTAGTCATCAATGAAACCGACGGTACCCAGCCAGATGGTGATAAAAAGCATCAGCAGCACATATACATTGTGCAGGTCACAGAACAGGATTACCGGTATCAGGATAGAGGCCAGAATGATCAGTCCGCCCATGGTGGGAGTTCCCTTTTTTGACATCTGCCCTTCAAGGCCAAGGTCCCTGATGGTCTCTCCGATCTGTTTCTGCTGAAGGAACCGGATGATCCTTTTGCCCGTAAACAGGGAAATTATCAGTGAGGTGATCACGGTCATGGCGGAACGGAAGGATATATACTGAAACAAACCGGCCCCCGGCACATCAAATTTTTCAAGATAGTCAAACAGGTAATAGAGCATGGTTTACTGTGCGTTTGTTTTGGTTTGTCCGAATAGCTCTGCAACGAAATCCAAATCGCTGAAAGGGTATTTGACTCCCCTGATCTCCTGGTAATTTTCATGTCCCTTGCCGGCAATCAGCACCATATCGCCCTGACCGGCCATTAAGCATGCACTCCGGATGGCTTCCCGGCGATCTGCGATCGCAATGGTTTTGAGGGATTGCTCTTCATTCAGGCCTTGTTTCATATCGGCTATGATTTCATCCGGTTCTTCATCCCGTGGATTGTCGGAAGTAAGGATCAGGCGGTCACTCATTCCTGCTGCTACCTGCGCCATTATGGGACGCTTTGTCTTGTCCCTGTTGCCTCCGGCTCCGACGACGGTAATGATTCGCTTTTCCGGCGGCCTTATCTGGTGAAGGGTGGAAAGGACATTCTCAAGGGCATCGGGTGTATGGGCATAATCAATTATGGCGGTGACTCCTTCTTTCGATTTCAGATACTGAAACCGTCCCTCAACGGATTCAAGCTGGCTGATGATCCTGAGGATGTCCTCCTTTGCCTGACCCAAAAGCCTTGCGGTGGCGAATACGGCAAGCAGGTTGCTGGCGTTGAATGCGCCCAAAAAACGCGTCCAGACTTCCGTCTGATCAATGCTCAGCAACATACCGTCGGCATGGCTTTCGATGATCCTGGCTTTGAAGTCGGCCATGGATTTCACGCCGAAGGTTTTTATCGTGGCTATTGTATTTTGCACCATAATCTTTCCGTTACGGTCATCGCCGTTTATCAGAGCGAAACTGCCGGATGGAAGATTGTCAAAGAACCGTTTTTTGGCCCGGATGTATTCATCAAAAGTTTTATGATAATCGAGGTGGTCATGGGTAATATTGGAGAAGATGCCACCGGCAAATTCAAGGCCTGCCACCCGCTGCTGGGCAAGGGCATGCGAGCTGACTTCCATAAAGGCATACCGGCAGCCTGCATCCGCCATTTCTTTCAACAAACCGTGCAGTTGCACAGGATCAGGTGTGGTATGGGTAGCCCCAACCGTTTTCTGGCCGATATAATTGCGTATAGTAGACAGACAGCCGGTTTTATAACCGAGAGCCGTGAAAAGCCGGTAAAGGAGGGTCACCGTGGTTGTCTTGCCATTGGTTCCGGTTATGCCCACCAGTTTCAACCGTGAGGAGGGATTGTCATAAAAGTTGGAAGCCATTATTCCCAGTGCCCTGGCACTGTCCTTTACCTTCACAAAGGTGATCCCGGCCGGAATCCCAGCCTGAATCCCGGCCGGTATTGTTTCGCAGACTATGATGCCGGCCCCGTTTGAAAGAGCCTGTGGAATAAAATCGTGTCCGTCAGCATGACTGCCTTTCACGGCCACAAAAGCCGATCGGGGTGTTGCCGATTGTGAATTGAAGGTTATGGCGGCAACCGGGGCATCTTTGTCCCCGGAAATCTCCACCACTTCAATGGATTTTAATACCTCGCTGAGCTTTTTCATAATCAGTCTGCATACGTCATTTCAAGTATTACCCGGTCTCCTTTTCTGGCCCTGGTTCCGGGTGCAATTGACTGCCTTCTCACGCTGCCTTTCCCCAGGATGGCAACTCTCAACCCTGCATTTTCGAGCAGGTAAACGGCATCTTTTGCCCCCAGGGAGACCACATCAGGAACCAGGTTCTCCACTGTTCTTCTTTCACTGAACTCGATACCCTGTTCATCGCGGTTCGTATTTACCCATTCCGATTGAATACGCTTGTTTTCAACGGGGATATCCAGGTCCTGCAAAGCCATTCTGGTTTCATCGCGGTTGCCGTTCTTCGAGCCGGGTAAATCCACCATAACGTCCTTTTCTTTTTTGACGGGATGATGCATTTCAACCGAGGTTGCATATACTTTCTTTGCAATTTCAAGAAATACAGGCCCGGCTACCTGGTTGCCGTAATACACTTGTTTTGACGGGGAATTAACAATGACAATGCAGGAATAGCGCGGTTCGTCTGCCGGAAAATACCCGACAAAAGATGCCTGATAGCTGACCTCATTGCCGGTTTTATATCCGTATTTTTTATTATAGATCTGATTGGTGCCGGTTTTCCCGGCGATTTTTATTTGCGGATTTTTAAGATTTTTTGCTGTTCCCTTTTCTACCACGCCTTCCAGCAGGTACTGTACCTTTTTCAACGTCGCCCTTGAGCAGACTGAAGGTTCCAGCACCTCTGTCCCGAAATGCTTCAGGGTTTTTCCGTGATACTGAAGTTCCCTTACAAACACCGGCTTCACCATTTTGCCATCATTGGCAATTGCGTTATAAAAAGCAAGGGTCTGCAGGGGTGTCAGCCTTACCTCGTATCCGTAGGCCATTTGTGCAAGGGATATTCCCGACCACATTTTTTCGCCCGGATAGCGGATAACCGGCTTGCCCTCCCCTTTTATTTCAATACCGAGACTTTCGTTCAGGCGCATGCGGTACAGCCTGTCCACAAAATGCTGCGGCTGGCTTTTGTAGTTTTCGGTAATGATCTTAGCCATGCCAACGTTGGAGGAGTATTCAAAGACTTCCGCAACGGATATCCTGCCGTAACCACCATGCTTGTATTGTTCATCGCGGATCACCTTGTCATAGTATTTGAACGTACCGTCACCGGTATCGATGGTGTCCTCCAGGTCCACGTAGCCATCTTCAAGAGCGGCGATCAGCACGGGAAGTTTGAAGGTTGAACCCGGTTCCGTGCTCTCGCCGATGGCAAAATTCTGAAGCTCGCGGTAGTTTCCCTGGCTGTCCTTGCTGAGGTTTACCATGGCTTTTACTTCTCCCGTCTGCACTTCCATTAAAATGGCCGTTCCGTGCCTGGCGTCCTGGGCTCTCAGTTGTTCCACCAGTGCTTTTTCAGCGACATCCTGAATATCCACATCAAGGGTGGTGATCACATCGGCACCATCCCTGGGTTCTATTTCATTCCGGTCGTTGACGGGCATCCAGATGTCGCCGTTCAGCCTTTGCATCAGCCTCACTCCTTCCACCCCATTCAGCTGGTCTTCATATGCCCCTTCAATGCCCACTACGTTGCCGTTCTCATCTTTTGTCGTATACCCGATCAGCCTTGCGGCAAGATTCTGGTGGGGCCTGATCCGTTTGTTCTCCTGGAGAAAAATAAAGCCACCCTTGTATTTTCCATACCTGAAGATGGGAAAGGTTTTCAGTTGTTTCAGCTGGATGTAATTGACTCCCGATTTCACCAGATGGTATCTTTTTCCCTGTTTACGGGCCGAAACAAATTCCTGACGGTAAACCGAAGAAGGTTTATCGTTAAAAAGTCTCGAAAGGCAATACGCCAGTGAATCGACGCCGGAATAGAAAATTTTATCCGTCAGGGCATTGCAGCGCGTGTCAAAACGGATCTCGTAATACGGCACCGAGCTTGCCAGAAGTCGGCCATCCGCGGCATAAATGCTGCCCCGGTCTGCCGGTATGATCATGTTTTTCAGGATGTATTCGCTGGCTTCCTCTTCCCATTTGGTTTTTTCAAAGATCTGGATATACAGGATCTTTCCGATGATCAGCAATCCAAGTACCAGAAAACTAAAGTAGACTACGGCCACCCTCCATATTATGTCACGCTTGATGGATATCACGGATTTCGCTTTCGTATAAGTTTTTTTGGAGGTTCGACCGAGGGTTTCAGCCCGAGGCTTTTTGCATCCACTATCGCTGCAACTTCTGAAGGTTTGCTGATATTCATCAGTTCAGCCGCAATGGTTATCTGTTCTGCGCGGAGATTTTTTACTTCAAGCTCCGTCTCGGTTATTTTTCTGACCATCCGTTCGGCATGGTAGCGGTTTCCTATATAAAGGACGGCCAGCAAGGTAAGAAACAATACAAACGGGAGCTGGCGGGTCATGCCTTCCCTCGTCAGTATGGACCCGTCAAGGAATTCCTTTGCCCGAATGGGTTTTTTTTCATCCTTGTCTGCGTTGGTTTTTTCAGCGGTTTTGCCGGAGCTATCCGCAGGTTTCTTTTCAACGGCGGGACCAAGGGGTTCGACGAAGGATTCAATCTCCGCAAAATCTATGTTTCTGTCATCTCTGTACATAGCCTTCAGTTCTTTTGCGCTGCACGAAGTTTAGCGCTTCGTGCCCGAATGTTGTTTTCCCGTTCTTTTTCCCGGGGGACGATCGGCCGGTGGTTGATGGCCCGGAAGGGCACCGAAAAATTCCCGAATACATCTTTTTCCGTGATACCACTGATATCGCCCGATCGGATATAGTTCTTAACCAGCCTGTCTTCCAGCGAATGGTAGCTGATCACCACCATTCTTCCTCCTGCATGGAGCAATACACTGCTTTGCTGCAACAACCCGATAAGATTTTCCAATTCACGGTTCACTTCAATCCGCAGTGCCTGAAAGACTTTTGACAGGTATTGATTGGCTTGCCTTTCCGGGATACAGGATTGAAGGACAGTCACCAGCCCGCCTGTAGTTTCAATTTTCCGTGACAGCCTGGCGGCAGTGATGGACCTGGCAATTTTCCTGCTGTTATGCAGTTCGCCGTAAGTTTTAAAAATCCGCTCCAGGTCCGTTTCAGGATATTCCGCGATTATTTTTGCCGCAGTTAGTAGGCTCCTGTTGTTCATTCTCATATCAAGCACGGAATCAAACCGGTAGCTAAATCCTCTCCCGGGCGTATCAAAATGATGGGACGAAACGCCCAGATCGGCCAGGATTCCGTCAACACCTTTCACACCATAATAGCTGAGGTAATTTTCAAGGAACCTGAAATTTCCGCGGGTAAAAACGATCCGTTTATCCTGCGGAACCTGTGCTTCCGCATTTTCATCCTGGTCGAACGCATAAAGCTTTCCGCGCTGACCCAGCCGATCGAGTATCCCGCGTGAATGTCCTCCTCCACCAAAGGTTGCATCAACATAAGTTCCCGATGCCTGTATATTCAGGCCTTCGATGGCTTCGTCGAGCAAAACCGGTTGATGATAGGCTGTCATTCATTTTTATCTTTACTGATATTGCCCATTATTTTTTCCGCCAGTGCAGCAAAATCATCACTACCGCTGTCAATTTCATCATACGTGCTGCGGGGCCATATTTCAATCTTTCCCGGCTGACCCGCCATGACAATTTCCTTGTCGGCCCCAATGTTTTCCATTAAACGCCTTGGCAGCAATATCCGGTTGTTGGCATCGAGCGATACTTCGGCTGTATCCTTCAGCAGTCCCCGCAGAAATTTATTGTGTTCGCGATTGTAAGGATTGATGTTGCTGTCAAGTATATGGGTTTGTCTTTCCCACTCATCCATGGGATACAACACCAGGCATTTTTCAAAAATGTCCCTTTTGATGACAAACCTTTCCTGCATACCATGCCCCATTTGCCTGATAAATGCCATTGGCAGCGATACCCTACCCTTATCATCCAGTCTGCATGTGTAATCACCAATGAAGGTTATCATAGAAAGGCCTCTGTTAGTGAAAAGTAAAAATAATACAAAAATTCCCACTTTGTACCACTTTTCACCATTTTTTCCCACTTTGTTGATAACTTTTTCCACCAGCGCCTTGCAATCCACGCTGTACTTTGATTTTCAGACTTCCCAAAAGGTGATTACAAGGGGATATTTACTATTTTTGCGGCATCCGATACAAGCAAAATGGAAACCCCATACAAGCGGATCAAACCTGTTAACATACGGAAGGTCTTTCAGGATAAGAATCCCCGGCTGGCAAAATTAATTCCCGCAGCCGTTTACCGGTATATCGAGAAAATTGCGCACCAGAAGGATGTCAACGATTTCCTGGCGAAATACGGGGACCGGTTCGGACTCGATTTTGTGAAGGCTGCCATCCTCGATTTCAATGTAAAGGTGACCACGGTGGGAGAAGAAAACATACCGAAAGAAGGGAGGTACATCATCGCCTCCAATCATCCGCTGGGAGGCTTTGACGGTCTGCTGATCATGGATGCGCTTAGCCGGCATTTTTCTGAATTCCGGTTTCTGGTGAATGACATCCTGATGAACATCACCAACCTGCATCCGGTGTTCATTCCCGTCAACAAGCACGGGAGACAGGATCCGGAAGCGGCTGCCGAAATGGACCGGGTATTCCGTTCCGGCATGCAGGTTTTAACTTTCCCGGCAGGACTGGTTTCGCGAAAGTCCGGTAACACTGTCATGGACCTGGTGTGGAAAAAGAATTTCATCAGCAAAGCCATCCAGTATCAGCGCGACATAATCCCCGTATTTGTCAGGGGAGAGTGTTCACGCTTTTTCTACCGTCTTTATAAAATCCGGAAATTTTTGGGGATCAAAACCAATATTGAGATGCTCTACCTGGTGGATGAAACCTGGAAACACAAGAACAAGAGCTTCACCATCACCTTTGGAAAGCCAATTTCTTACACCACCTTCGACAAAACGAAAAACTTTAACGAATGGGCGAAATGGGTGAAGGAGCGGTGTTATGCACTGGGAGGGATTACGAATGTGCCGGTGTAGGAAAGTTTGAAGGTTTGAAGGTTTGAAAATTTGAAAGTTCAAAAATTTGAAGATTTGAGCGTTTGAAGATACAAGCATGCTCAAAATACCCCGTATAATCTCTTAATCTGTAAATCTGTCAATCTGTTATTTTGTCAATCTCTAAACCTGTTAATCTGTCAATCTGTAAACCTGCACCCTTTAGTTTTCTATCATTTTAAATCCTTTGCCGTGTACGTTGATGATCTGGACTTTCGGATCATCCTTGAGGTACTTGCGCAGTTTTGCGATATACACATCCATGCTGCGGGCATTGAAATAGTTGTCATCGATCCAGATCGTTTTCAGCGTAAAATTCCGGTCAAGGATGGTATTTTTATTGATGCACAATAATTTGAGCAGATCCGATTCCTTCGTGGTCAGTTTGTGTTCTTCTTTGCCGAACTTCAGAATCTGCGATTGCGAATTGAACAGGTATTCTCCGATCTTGAATTCATGCTGGATGCTGTCAGAAGGGTCTTTTTTTGTTCTTCTCAGGATGGCTTCGATCCGGAAAAGCATTTCCTCCATGCTGAAGGGCTTTGTGATGTAATCGTCTGCACCTGCCTTAAATCCTTCAATGATATCCTCCTTAAAGGACTTGGCGGTCAGAAAGATAATGGGGATCTCCGTATTGGTCATCCGGATATCCCTGGCCAGGGTAAATCCGTCTTTGACCGGCATCATGACATCGAGAATGCATATGTCATAGCGGTTCTTGATGAAGTTCTTGTAAGCTTTATCACCATTCACAAACCATGAGCAATCATAGGATTTGGCAATCAGGTATTCCCTGAGAAGCATACCCAGATTTTCATCGTCTTCGGCTAAAAGGATCTTGATCTTGTTCATGTTTCTTCCGCATTTAAGGTCAATGGCAATTGTATGGTAAAGGTACTTCCTTCGTACAGATGACTTGCAACTTCAATAGTTCCCTGATGTTCTTCAACGATCTTCTTAACATAACTTAATCCCAGTCCGAATCCCTTAACCGTGTGTATATTTCCCGTCGGCACACGGTAAAATTTTTCAAAAATCCTTTTCTGATCTTGTTTGCTGATTCCGATGCCGTTATCCTGAATGGTCATTTCAAAAAACTGCCTCACATTCCGGGTGGAAATCCTTATTTCCGGGTCACGCGTGCAATACTTAAGGGCGTTGTCTACCAGGTTGGTCATTACATTGGTGATATGCACCGAATCTACTTCCAGTATAAATTGTTTTGCTTCCAGATTCATGGTAATGGTGCCGCCACGGCTTTTTACCTGTAGGCTGTAATTTTCAGACACATTCCGGATGATTTCATGTATATCGGTTTCCTTGCGCCTCAGTTTTACCTGACCTTTATCAAATACCGCCATCTGCAAATCGGTGTTTTCAGTTCATGGGTCATGTTGTTCACAAAATCGTTCCGTATTTCAGCCAGTTTTTTTTGCCTGAACACATACAGGATCGTGAACGAAAAGGCCAGTGTAATAAAGAGGGTGAGAAATACCGATGATAGGATCATGAAACCGAACGACTTAAAAAGGAAATTTTTCCTTTGTGGAAAATAAATGGAAAGGTAGTTGGAGCTGGTAAAAATATCGTCGGGAAACAGTTGTACACGGTAGTATTCGGTAACGGCAGAATCAAGGTAATTTTCGGATTTGAAAGCCGCTTCGTTGTTCCATTTGATAACGGCATATTCGTACTTCAGATCGATTCCTTTCTGAAGCAGTGCATCATTCAGGACCTCTTCAAGTTCTTCGGGACGGATCCTTTTTTCGATTTCCGGAGCGATAAAGAACATCCCTGAAATGATCCGGTTAAGGAATACCTTTTTATCCAGGACCTTTTTTCCCATTCCCGGTTCAAAATAGTAGGTGTGTCGGGTAACTCGTTTTTTATCCGTTCCTGAGGGCGAAGGCTTTTCTTCGGTAAACACCAGCGAATCCATGGTATGCGGAAGATTTTTACCTGGAATACGGAGGATCTCCCTTTCCCCGTCCAGATTCAGGGAATCTTCGGGCATGCCGTTGTAGGTGACGACCATATTGAAACCGGTATCGGTTTTGGCTTTTAGCTGCATGGCAATCCCCGTGGTATCGGTGCCAATCGGTTCCATCTCCTCCATGATCAGCTTCACGGCTTCCTTTTTCTGAAGGTTCTGCGTGGCGACGGTCAGCGAATTGCTAACCAGCTGATCAAACTGGCTTTCCTTAATGGTAATTGCATTCCGGATCCAGAAAGCCTGGACAAAAATCAGTCCTGTCAGGGACAGGGTCATTAAAATGATCAATACCCAGATGGTTCGCTGGTTCATATACCTGCAAAGATAAGGTTATAAACTACTATCAGTGAAAAATTTAACAAACTTTAACAGACCTTTTCAGGAATTAACACCTGCTGTAAGTAATTTTGGAAAACAAAATCGCTTATCATGAAAAAAATATTCTTTGCCTGCATGCTGTCTGTCTTCTTTTTTTTACTCCTTATAATTCCTGCAAATGCACAGGATAAAGGGCAGAAAAAGATACATGTCGTGGTGGAAAAAAACGGAACGGTGATCACCGACACTTCGGTGTTTTTTGACAAAACGGTTTCAGAAGAAGAAATTCAGGCCGTTATTTCCGATATTACGGGAGAAGAAAGCCATCCATGTCAGGCCAGGAATCAGCAAGCCAGGCATTGTGATACCGTCGCATACAAATGCAGGCATATGCAAAATAGCGAACTTGATTCACTGCTTGAAATCAGTGGCAAGCCCTTTACCCATCCTTGCACACACACTGACACCTGCCGGAATGCGGAGGGTTCCCACGGACCTTGTATGCATTCCATGGAAAAAGCAGGGGCTGGAGAGGAACCCTGCAAACATATAGAAAAAGAGATCATCCGGACGGGTGAAACGGCCGGAGAAGAGTCATTAATTATCGGGGATAACGGTGACATTATTATCCGGAGCGGGCATCCGGCAGGAGAAAAATGCATCAAAGTCATTGTTGAAAGCAAGGGAGATACCGCAATGAAGGGAGAGGCTAAGGTGATCCGGATCATAGAGACCCGCGGTGACGAAATGGACATTCCGGAAGGCTGCACAAAAACGACAGTTGAGAAAAAGGTCATGGTCACCGAAGAAGGCGGCAAAACAGAAAAGATCATCATTCTGGAGAGTCAGGATGAAGCAGGGAATAAAGGATCTGAAACAACGGTCACGATAACCCAAGAAGGCGATAAGGCAGAAAAGACAATTCTTCTGGAAAGTCCTTCAAAAACGCAGAAAAAGACAAAAA
>JAGDMB010000086.1 GCA_017860375.1 Bacteroidota bacterium
AAATACGCCTGTATCAGGAACGAGATAATGTTCACAAGCAATTTAAGCAATACCATGTTAAAAAAACGGTTTATTATGATGACAAAACAAAATCAGGGACGGCACACTACCATAAGGGTTATAGCCTCCGCCATTGCTGCAGCTTTTTTGCTGCTGGCCTTTTCAAACGGTGACAAAATAGGAGTGAAATCACTTCCCGACAGAATGAACCTGGTTTCATCAACGCCCGGATCGGAGGACAATGCATCTCCGGTTCTTATTCCTGTTAAAGATACCTCACGGAATTCCGTTGCAGATCAACCGGAATCCAGCAGTCTGCAAGACTTAGAGGAAGAGAAAGAAATCCAGATCCTGGGCGAGGAACTCGACCGGATGAAACAAAAAGAGGGCAAGGATAGCCTTTCCCCTTTGCCCCATGCACAATTCTTCATGGATCCAAGGGAGTTCAGCCAACAGATGGCTGAAATTCAAGCGGAATTAGCAGAAAGACAGCTTCGTCATGCGGAGAGACAATTAAGGCTTGCGGATGAACAACGAATGCTCGCAGAACGCTTAAAACCATTGCGTGAAGGGCCTCCGGCCATTATTGATGCGGAACGGCTTAGAAGAATGGCCGAGGATCAGGCCAGGATAAAGCACTACCTTCCCATGATCGAGGAGCATTTCAGACTGGAACACCTTCGACCCTTTATCGGGGAGCCTTTGCTGTTCCTCCCGCCGGTTCCTCCATTTCATCTGGATGATGCTTGCCCGGACAAGGAGGAATATCAGCTGCAAATGGAAAAACAGTTGAAAAACCTCGAAAATAAACATTGGCAGGAGCAGGAGTCTTTGAGATCCCTGGAGGAAAAGGATCCAAAAATAATTAAGGAACAGATGGAATGGCAGGAAAAATACCGCAGGGAAATGGAAAAACAAAGGGATCAGATGGAGAAAACCCGCAGACAGCTTATGGATGAGTACCACCAGATGATGAACAAGTACCGCAAGGAGAATGAGAATTAATAATTTCATTGAAATTGAATTTTCAATACAACGCCCCGTGCCGTGTCACGGGGCTTTTTTTTTGTGCGCCCGGCCTGGGCGATCAATTGTTTCAATGATTCCAAAATTTTTTTTCTCCGGGGACACCCTTCTTTTGTTGATAAAAAAATGTATTGACTTTTCATTAGTTAATAATATTTTAAGACTTTTATAAAAGGATTGACAAAAGTCCTTTATCGGCAGCAATTATTGATAACCTTGAGGGGATGAAATGCGTAATACATTATATACAGTAACCATGCATGTTGTTATGCAAAAACCGGTTGTGTTATCCTTTTTTCTGATCCTTACCGCGGTAGCCGCCGGCCAGTCCTATAAAGTTGAAAATATTTCACCCGAAAACGGTCTTTCAAACAGCTGGGTCAGCTCAATCGTGCAGGATGAGGAAGGATTTATGTGGTTTGGCACATGGAATGGATTAAACCGGTACGACGGCTATGATTTCACTGTGTTTAAACCGGTACCGGACGATTCACTTTCTCTTTCGAACAATGCCATAAAAGCCCTGTGTGAAGACAATTCAGGCAACCTTTGGATCGGCACAGAGAACGGATTGAACTGGTTCGATCCGAATACGGAAAAATTCCTCCGGTTCATGCACCTTCCTGACGATTCAAATTCGATAAGCCATAACTATATTTTGTGCCTTCAGGTGGACAATCGGGGAACACTGTGGATTGGCACCAAGGGTGGGGGACTTAACAGTGTGGATTCGACCGGAATTTTCAGACGGTTTTACAATCCTTTTTCTCCCGAAAGCAACCATATCAATTGTATCATCGAGGATAACAGCAACAACAGTTTTCTCTGGCTTGGCACCGAGCAAGGCCTGTTCCGGTTCGAAAAAAACACGGGCGGTTTTATCGCTTACCCTATCGGAAGCAACGCATATCTTGGCATTATAGCCCTTTATCAGGATGAGAAAAATGATTTGTTCATCGGAACATGGGGATCGGGAATGATAAAATTTGACCGGGAAGGCAATACATTTATCGATTGTTTTCCGGATGCCCGTCCGGGAGCACGGAATTCAAAAGGTATTATCGTCTTAAGCATTTTACCGGATCGTTTTGGCAACCTGTGGTTGGGTACCCGCGATAACGGAATGATGCTGATGGACACAAAAACCTTGACGTGCCGGGATGTTACTTCCTTGCTGTCCGATGAGAACAATCATGACCGGGTAATCATGTCATTATACCGTGGATCTTCAGGCATCATATGGGTGGGTACACGGTACGACGGAGTTTTTAAGATCGTTCCGCGGACCAAAAGTTTTGTCAAGCCGGTTGTGAACCTGCATGAAACGAACATGAACCGTGGCGTCATTTCATCTTTGACGATGGATCGGGAGGGGAACAAATGGTTCGGGATGAGAAATGAAGGCCTGGTGCGTATTGATGGCAAAACGGGGATCGTCCGAATGTACCGGAAAGAAGAGATTTCACCCAACACACTAAGCAATAACACAATATTGGCCATTTGCCCATCGGTGGAGGGCGGCAAAACCATCCTGTGGATCGGAACAGACGGTGGAGGCTTAAACAAACTTGACCCCGTGTCCGGTAATTGCATCCATTATAGAAGAAATCCGGTTGACAGGAATTCGCTCAGCAATGATCAAATCTATTCAATTCTTGACCTCGATGCCGATCATCTGCTTGTCGGTACCTGGGGAATCAATACAAGCGGAGGACTTGATCTGTTTAATAAGAAAAACGGCCAGTGTGTTAATTTTAATTGCTCACCCGGAGATCCGTCTTCTCTTCAGTCACGGATCGTTCTGACTATGTACCGTGACAGGGAAGGTGTCATTTGGATCGGGACCAGGGGCGGCGGACTAAGCAGAATGACGATCAGGGACATTACCGCAGGTGTTTCCGAGGAGATCGCAAGCTTTACGTCTTTCCGGAACATCCCTGGACTGTCCAACAGTTTAAGTCACAATGATGTTTACAGCATTCTCGAAGATATGAACGGGACCCTCTGGATTGGAACCGGGGGCGGTGGTTTAAACCGGTTTGACCGGATCCATGAGTCATTCCGCTCCTTTTCATTGGATGACGGCTTTAATGATGATATGATATACGCTATTCTGGAGGACAAACAGAATATCCTGTGGTTAAGCACAAGCAATGGCATCATAAAATTCAATCCGAAAACAGAAACCGTAAGGAATTATTTAAAAACAGACGGGTTACAGCATAATGAATTCAGTCCGGGTAGCGCATGCCATTCTTATTCCGGAGAATTATGCTTTGGAGGCGTCAATGGATTTATAGCCTTTTATCCTGACAGCATCCGGGAAAACCTGAACATACCGGACATTGCCATTACGTCTTTTACCATTTCCGGTAAAAATAAATCCTATAATGCACGCGATTATACGCATATTTCCCTGAACTATATCAGGAAGGTGAATTTGCCTCATTCCCTGAATGACCTCTCTTTTGAATTTGCATCCCTTGATTATACCGCTCCCGAAAAAAACATGTATAAATTCAGGCTGTCGGGCTTTCATGAAGAATGGACCTACGCAAATTCCAGCCGAAGATTCGTTTCGTACACCAATTTGCCGCCGGGCAGGTATGTTTTTACAGTGAAAGGATCCAATAATGATTTACTATGGAACGAAGAGGGACGGAGTATTGAAATCATCATTTCACCTCCTTTCTATAAAACCAGATTATTCCGGATTGCCATGCTGTTGCTTATCCTGGGAGCCCTTTCCTTCCTGGTGTTTTATATAGTCAATCGATACCAGCATGAGAAATTAAGGGTTGAGGAAGAAATGAAAGTGTCCATACTGGATGAACGCAACCAGCTGCGTACCCTTATCGATAATATACCCGACTCTATCTATATCAAGGACAGGGAGAGCCGGTTTATTGTTGCCAATAAAAAGGTGGCCACGGTGATGGGATCCACCCCGGAAGAACTGGTAAATAAGACCGATTTTGACTTTTATACCCATGACCTGGCCAGCCAGTTCTATGAGGACGAGCAGTCCATCATGAGAACCCTTGAACCGAAAATCAATTATGAAGAGCCCGGTTTGGATGAGCAGGGAAACCGTGTCATCATTTCGACCACGAAAGTGCCACTGGTCAATAAAGAGGGGGAAGTCGTCGGAATTGTAGGCATGGGCCGTGATATTACAAAAACAAAACGCATTGAGATTCAATTGAGGAAAAGGACGGAAGACCTGCAGGAAACTAATACGATACTGGAAGAAAGACAGGAGGAAATTCAGCAGCAATCCGAAGAACTGGCCGCCCAGGCAGACAACCTGCGTAAGATCAACAACGAACTTGAAAGGTTAAACCGTACCAAAGACAAGTTCTTTTCCATTATTGCCCATGATCTGCGCAATCCTTTCCATGCCATTATTGGTTTCTCCGAATTGTTGACCAAGGAATACAATACCATGGATGACCAGCAAAGAAAAGGACTTCTTGAGCTGATCAATGTTTCCTCTGAAGGAGCATTTAACCTCCTGGAAAACCTTTTGCAGTGGGCCCGTACACAAACCGACAAGATCAAGTACAACCCCGAGAACATGGATATTAACGAGATCATTGCTTCCACTATCAGTCTTTTAAGCATTACGGCGGAGAAAAAACACATCAGGCTCAGAAATTTGATTGCCAAAAAAACAGTGGTATATGCGGATAAGAATATGATCAATACCGTCATCCGGAACCTGATCAGCAATGCAGTCAAATTTACATCCAACGATGGAGATGTCAGCATAAGCGCTGTCGATAAAGAAAAAATGGTGGAAATCCGCATTACCGATACAGGGGTGGGTATGAACCAGGAAAACCTTGGAAAACTATTCCGGATCGATATGTATCACTCCACAACCGGCACTTCGGGAGAAACAGGCACCGGTCTTGGTCTTGTAATATGCAAGGAATTTATTGAAAAACACGGTGGAAAAATAATCGTCGAAAGCGAGGAAAGAAAAGGAAGTACATTCAGTTTCACATTGCCAAAAAAGAAAGGATAAACATTACGATCATTGCCTGTGGATACGCAACAAGCGTCTGCAGTGCAGAATTATAATCCTGGGGTATTGATGCGAAAACGCGACCAGTTACCAAAATGCAAACCACTATGAATACCAGGAAGTCCCTGTTATATGTGGATGATGAACCGATGAATCTGATGCTTTTCGAACTGAATTTCGGCAGTGATTATATGATTTTTACCGCCGATTCGGGGATAGCAGGCCTCGAGATTCTGGATGCAAATCCGGAAATTTCCATTGTGTTCAGCGACATGCGGATGCCCGGAATGAACGGGATTGATTTTATCAGGAAAGCCAAAAAGAATTGCCCTACCGTGAAATTTCTTATCCTTACCGGATACGGGATTACCGATGAAATCCAGGATGCCCTTTATGCCGGATTGATCGCCAAATATATCAGCAAGCCATTTAATATGAAGGATATCAAAGAATCAATTACCGAAATTTCGCAATAACCCTTTTATCCTGTCCTTCCTGACGGCGCACAGATGTGTGCATGCAAAGACTTCTGAGACCTTTATTACCCTTCTTTTACAGCTTGTTGATCATGCTTGCCAGAAATCCGGCTCCGAAACCGTTATCAATGTTTACCACACATACCCCGCTGGCGCATGATGTGAGCATGCCGAGGAGAGCCGATAATCCTCCAAAATTGGCACCATATCCCACACTGGTGGGTACGGCGATGACCGGCTTGTCAACCAAACCCCCAACGATGCTGGGGAGCGCGCCTTCCATACCGGCAACCACAATACTTACACGTGCTTCCCGGATAAGGGCGATCTTGTCGTACAAGCGGTGTATCCCGGCCACACCCACATCAATGATCCGTTCGACCCTGTTGCCGAAAATTTCCGCAGTGACCGCAGCCTCTTCCACAACCGGCAGGTCAGACGTTCCGGCAGCGATGACGGCAATAAAGGTATCCGGCGATTTCATTTCGGTTTTTCGAACCGTTATAGCCCGGGCAGCGGGATGGTAAACCGCTGCGGGGCATATTTCCTGTACCGCCCGGAACATTTCTTCCGTTACCCGGGTAGCCAGGATGTTATGGTTCAGGGTATCCATATAGCGGATTATTTCCCTTACCTGACCGGGCGTCTTTCCCTGTCCGAAAATCACCTCGGGATATCCCGTCCTGAGTGCCCTGTGGGTATCCAATTGCGCGAAACCGATATCTTTAATGGTAAATTCTTTCAGCATACGCATGGCCTCATCGGTTTCAAGCCTGCCGTTTTTTACCTCCTCAAGAAGACGGAGAAGTTCATCCTGGTTCATACCTTTGTTTTTTCAATGGTTGAATTAAAACTTCCGGTCCGGTATCCTTCGAGATCAAGGGATATGGTCCGGAAACCGATCGATTTCAGATAACCTGCAGTTTCTTTATAAAAACCACTTGTAATGAAAGGGATAATCAATTCATGGTCCATTTCGATGCGTGCGGAATTATCCTCTGTGCGCACCCTCACCGATCTGTACCCGGCTTTCATCAGAAACACTTCGGCTTTTTCAATTTTTGCCAGGTCTGCTTCAGCAATAGTCCGGTTATAGGGCAGTCTCGTAAGCAGGCAGGCGTAAGCGGGTTTATCCCAGGTCGGCAATCCCATCGACTTTGAAAGTGCCCTGACAGCGGACTTGGTCAATCCCGATTCCAGCAGGGGACTGCCAACCGATAATTCCTGCAGGGCTTTGAATCCGGGCCGGTAATCCTTCATGTCGTCTGCATTGGTGCCATCGACCAGCTTTTCGATTCCCAACGCCGCGGTTTCTTTAAGCAGGATCTCAAACAGCTGTCTTTTGCATCGGTAACAGCGATCTTCGGGGTTCCCCCGGATAATTTCCGGGAGTGGCAGTTCAATGATCTTGTGACGGATATGATGGCCGTCACAGAACGATATGGCTTCATTGATCTCCCAATCGGGGATGTATGGCGTTTTTACGGTGAAGGCCGTCACCTTATCTCCAAGCACTTCACATGCCGTGAGCAGTAAAAAAGTACTGTCGGTTCCGCCTGAAAAAGCAACGGCTAAAGAACGGTACTTTCTCAGATTGTCCTGCAGACGGTTATATCCTTCACGGTATGTTTCGGTGTCATTCATGTCCGGACAGCAGTTTGTCAATCATTTTATAAACCTGGTTCAGGGGAATCTTCTGTTCACGTGCAATTCTAATGCAATCCTCGTATTCGGGTTTTGATTTTATCTTTTTGTCCCTGTAACGGGCCGTTTTTATTCTGACTTTGCCATAGGGGGTATCCAGCCATTCCACGTTTCGCTGCAGCATTGTTTTTTCTACCGGATATTTGCGGATCCCCAGGCTGCTTGTTTCGGTGAGCAAAACCTCCTTAACCGCTGACTCGGCTTCCGGATCGGTAAGAACAGAAAGGGTGACCGCAGGCCTTGACTTCTTCATGATGATGGGCGTAATGAAAACGTCTTTTGCACCGGCTTCAAACAGCGAATCGATAATGAAATCATAGTATTCGGGATTCATGTCATCGATATTGCACTCGATGATACTGGCGTCAACGATTTCCGGATTTGCCTCATGGCCTGATTCACACCAGTGGACCCGCAGTACATTTGGTATATCCCCATCCTTATGGCCGATTCCGTATCCGGTCTTCCGGATATTCAGGGAATAGCGGTCACTGTATTCGTCAACGCAGCAGGAAAGTATGGCAGCCCCGGTGGGTGTTGTCGCTTCAAATGGAATGGTTCCTTTCCGAACGGGGATATTGTTTAAAATCTCTGCCGTAGCAGGAGCAGGAACAGGATAAATGCCATGGGCACAATGAATCATTCCGCCTCCGAGCTCCACCGTGGATGCCATTATCTTATCGGGAGCAAGTGCACGGATGCATATGGCAGCTCCGACAATATCAATGATGGAATCAATGGCGCCCACCTCATGGAAATGAACGCTGTCTGCCTCCTTATTATGGATTTTCGCTTCGGCCAGGGCCACTTTTTCAAATATCCGGATACTGAGGTTTTTCACTTCCCCGGAGAGCCCGCTGTCGTTTATCAGCTGCCGGATCATGGCAAAGGTACGGTGAGGTTCATGGCTTTCCCCTTTGTGAGGAGGAGGGTGATGATCCTTATGCGGTTCGGGCCCCTGATTTTCATGCTGCTTTTCCCTGTGTTCATGCGGCATGGGATTCATGTTTTCCAGCTTCACCTCCACTTTCGTCCCGCTGATCCCCTTGCGCATATCTTTCCGGATAATGAGCTCATACCCTTTAATAGCAAGCTTCCCCAGTTCCTCCCTGAGGAATTTCTCTTCCACCCCAAGGTCGATCAATGCCCCCAGGTTCATATCCCCGGATATG
>JAGDMB010000387.1 GCA_017860375.1 Bacteroidota bacterium
GGCTGTCATGGACGAGAATTTTTTTGTTGAAGTCGACTGCCAGCAAAAGAGCTATGAAGGTGAGCGGATCTGCGGTGATGTTTTCCTGTCGGGAAGGGTGAAGGAAGAAAACCGCATCGTGGTTGTCCTTTCCGATGGAATGGGACACGGTATTAAGGCAAACGTACTGGCTACCCTTACCGCAACCATGGCCCTTAATTTCACGCGCGAACACAAGGAACCGGAAAAGACGGCGGAAATCATCATGAAAACGCTGCCGGAGTGCAGCGAACGGAAGATCAATTATTCCACCTTTACCATAGTAGACATTGAATACGACGGTAAAACCACCCTGCTGGAATACGATAACCCGGCCGGTGTGATTATACGCGACCGAAAGGTTTATCAGCCCGAGACAAAATTCATTTCCCTGGGCATTGATTCCAAAGGAGGGAAAAAAATCAGGATCTGCAGTTTCTTGCCCAGGAAAGGCGACCGTATCATTTTTTGCTCCGACGGGGTTGCGCAGTCGGGCATGGGAACCCCGCGGTTCCCCTTTGGCTGGGGTATCGACAACGTAGCAAGGCTGGCCATTGATACGGTGAAACAATTTCCCCAGATTTCAGCCCGTGAACTTTCGGTAAAAATACTCAACATGGCATACCGGAATGACGGTTTCCAGTCTAAAGACGATACCAGCTGCGGCATTATCTACTTTCGTGAGCCCCGAAGGCTGCTTATCTGCACCGGGCCACCCTATAACCAGGAGGATGACCGGGTGCTGGCCCAGTCAGTCAAAGATTTCAGCGGGAAAAAGATCATCATGGGAGCCACCACCGGTGATATCATTGCCCGTGAACTCAACCTGAAGATCGAAGATGTGTTCCGGTTTGATGATCCCGAACTGCCTCCACTCAACTATATGGAGAGCATTGACCTGTTTACCGAAGGGATCCTTACCCTGAACAAAGTGGAAAAACTGCTTAAAGCATATAACAGCAACTTCAAGCTAAATCGCGGACCGGCTGACGAGATCGTAAAACTGATCCTCGAATCGGATGAAATTGATTTTATTATCGGTACGCGCATCAACATCGCACACCAGGATCCTCACCTGCCGGTGGAACTGGAAATACGGAGAACAGTGGTCAACCGCATAGCACGCTTGCTGGAAGAAAAATTCCTTAAAAAAGTGAAGGTGAACTTTGTTTAAAAGAAAGGCGACCGCCTTTCTCCTTTCAGGGAGTTGCGATCGCCGGAGTGCAGGTTGGATAGGTAGAAAAGCGGTGTGAAAGAGTGTCAGTGTATCTCTTTTTTCACTTCTATCAATTCCTTGCACTTTTCATACTGTTCGGTTTTTTCAAAGTGTTCCATTAACTGATAGAAAAAATCCGGACTTTCGAAAAACGGATGACCGGGAGTATAGGGAATCTTGCCGGTGACAGTAAGCTCAAAGACATATCCGGGATCCTGCCGGGGATCTACCTCATCCAGCGAAGCAGGATCGTTAAACAGTTCGGAATGTTTGTATTTTGCCATGAATTTTATCAGCGTCAGCTGCAGGTTTGTAAAGTCATTGTTTTCAGCCAGCAGGTTTTTGTTTTCCATATAGTATTGCCGGAATGCTGCGATTTGTTCTTCTGACCCGGCATGACTGGTGAGATTACGGATGAGGTCTTCGTTCCGGTTGATGATTTCAAGGTTGTGCTTAACCTGATTTTTCAACAACTCAATCATTTCCTTTACTACCTTTTTCATTGTGATGGGTGAAAATGAAAATCAAGATAAATGTACGGGAAAATTCCATCTGCCCTTTATATTTTTGATCAACCCGGGAAAACTGTTTGTTAGCATTCCTTTTCTGTTGATTTGTTGCAAGGGGTTCCTTCCCTGTAAACAGGTATAAAGGGTTTTAAAATAATCTTAATCTTGATATACAGTTACTTACAAATTTTTAAAGAAAATTGGTTTTCCTTTATTTTATTCTATATTTGTACGCGAAAAATCGAAATGCAGAATGGTTCTGATACTCTGAATCGCCTGTTGGAAGAGTGATAGAGAAAAGTAAAAGAGTTCTTTTCAAGTAAATTGTATGGCCGATGAAAATATTAGTTTGTATCAGTAATGTACCCGACACCACAACCCGGGTAAAGTTTGTTGATGACGGCAAAAAGTTCGATGCCACCGGTGTACAATGGGTTATAAATCCATGGGATGAATTATCGCTGACCCGTGCCCTTGAGCTGAAAGATGCCTCGGCCGGTACCATAACATCCGTTACAGTGGCGCACACAGGTCCTGCCGCTGCCGAACCCACCCTCCGTAAAGCCCTGGCGATCGGCGCTGACGATGCCATAAGAGTGAATACCGAACCGGTGGATGCTTATTCAGTCGCAGCCTGTCTTGCTGAGGTTGTTAAAACCGAATCCTTTGATATTATTCTTTGCGGAATTGAGTCAAGTGATTTTAACGGCTCTGCCGTTGGGGGCATGCTGGCAGAATTTCTTGATATGCCTTCCGTTTCAGCAGTTTCGCGGTTGGAAATTGAAAACGGACAGCCGGTCATAACCCGTGAGATTGACGGAGGCAAAGAAATCCTCACGGTTCCCTTGCCATTTGTTTGCATTGTACAGAAAGGCATAACAAAAGAACCGCGCATTGCTTCCATGCGCGGGATCATGACCGCCCGTACCAAGACCATTAAGGTGGTCGAGCCGGTTTCGGTCACACCCCTTACCCGTATTTTGCAGTTTGAATTGCCCAGGCAGCGGGCAGCCTGCAAATTTATTGATCCGGAAAATCCTAAGCAGCTGATCGATTTGCTGCAAAACGAAGCCAAAGTCATATAATCCGCTGTTATTCAAATTATCCATTACCAGCACACAAAGAAAACGCTATGGCAGTACTTGTATATACCGAAAATTGGGACGGCCGGTTCAAAAAATCAACTTTTGAACTCGTATCGTATGCCTCCAGGCTGGCCGAGATGCTCGATACCTCAGCCATCGCCCTTTCCATTGGAAAGGTTGAAGACGGCGAACTGGAAAAACTTGGCCGTTACGGAGTGAAGAAAATAATGA
>JAGDMB010000087.1 GCA_017860375.1 Bacteroidota bacterium
ACCTGGTAAATAACCTGGTTCACGTTGGCAATGCCCGTATAATTGTACCTCCATGCACTCAGGACCATCGGATTGGCGGGAGTGCAGGCATGGAATTCGGCTTCCTGGTAACGGCCGCCGTCATACCAGTCGGTTCCGCGGGTAGGGATGCAGGCTTCATCCGAAGCGCATTCTGAAAGGAAGAAAACATATTCACAGGTGGGATAAGAGATGGAAGTATTATCCCTGAATCCCCGGAGTGATGCATAGACTCCGCCAACAATGGTCTCAATTTCAGCAGAGGTCAACCCATAATCCGATGATTCAACCTTGCTATAGAGGGTTTCATCGAGATTGGTGCATCCTGCAGCAAAAAGGGCTGCTACTGTAAGTGTTAGTATTATTTTTTTCATACTCATGTTTTCAAAAGGATTAGAAGGCAATGTTTAAACCAATGATTATGGTTCTTGGTTTCGGGTAATAATTGAACATGTCAATACCCGGATGTTCAAGACCGTCAATGTCGATTTCCGGGTCGACACCGGAATACCCGGTGATCACAAAAAGATTTTCACCCGTAACATAAAGCCTTAGGTTGTTCAGACCCAGTTTTGCCGCTTTGAATTTGTAGCCTAAGGTGACGCTCTGAAGCCGGAAAAAAGATGCGTCTTCAATCCAGTAGCTTGAATAGGTTGGATCATCGGTAATTCCGAGGGTCAGAAATTCGTCGGTAACATTTGTCGAGGGCAAACGGGTTGGATCAGCCATGCTCATAGCGGTCGCATTCAGCACTTTCTCCCCGATCATCCCGTAGGTCGCAATGTCCAGGTCAAACCGCCCGTAGGTCAGTGTTGTTCCAAGGCCGAAACTCAGCTTCGGCTGAACGTCGCCTATGTATTTATTCAAACTATCCGGATATTTGCCGGCGTCGGGATTTATACGATTGCTGTCCACATCAAGGTATTTGCCATCAGAACTAAAGCTACCGAATTCAGGTCCCCAGAATGTTCCTACCGGGTACCCTTCTTTTATCACCTGTGCGAATTGGTTCGACATGCCTCGCAGATTGTGCAGGTCGCCTGTCTGAACGGCATCTGTCTTGTATTGTTCGTCCGACAGTTTTTCGATTTTTTGTTTGTTGTGAGCCAGTGCCAGGTTCATATCCCACGAAAAATCGGCTTTATTCAGCAGATTGGCATTCAGTGTCAGTTCAATGCCCTTGTTGCTTAAATCACCCACATTGGCCATAGTGGTCGGATACAGGTTGGGCGGTTGCGGTACCTGATACACATAAAGTAAATCCGTTGTATACTTATAGTACACATCAAGGGTACCAAAAACGCGGTTCAGAATAGTAAAGTCAAGACCTGCATTGATCTGGGAGGTGGATTCCCACTTCAGATCGGGATTCGGATTCTGAACGATGGCGTACCCCTGTTTCCAGCTATCCGAAATGGCATCGTAATACTTGTCCTCTCCGGCACCCATTATCGACAGGGATTTGTATTCTCCTATCCCGTCCTGGTTTCCTGTCACACCGTATCCGGCACGCAGTTTCACATTGCTTACCCAGTGTGACATTCCCTGCATAAAGGCTTCGTCTGAAATACGCCAGGCAACCGATGCCGATGGGAACAAGCCCCATTTATGGTTTTCCCCGAACCGGGAAGAACCATCCTGCCTTAGGGTTGCCGTGAGCATATACCGTCCTTTATAGCTGTAATTTAACCGGCCGAAAAACGAGACCAGTGTGGCTTCCCCTTTGTAGGATGAAACATCACCTGCCTGAAGATCCAAACCCGATTGAAGGCTGTTGTACAGGAAAAGATCCGTGTCAAAGCCTCTGTTCTGCGCCTGAAATCCCCAATAGAGGTTATTAAGATAGGAATACCCTGCCATCAGGCCAAGATTATGGGCTGAAGCAAAGGTTTTTGAATAGTTAAGATAGGTTTCCAGCTGCAGGTTCCTGTAATCGTTCAGCGACTTGGATGCGTACCCTTTTATTGTACGACCGCTGTAAGAATAGCTCGGCAGATAATAGTTGTACTGTGCGGAGTTGTATTCATACGACAAATTGACAACGCCTTTCAGCCCTTTGACGATTTCCAGATCGGCTTTGACAAAACCGAGAAAACGGTGACGGGCATTTTCAGCAGTCCGGTTGGTATTCATTTCAACGGGATTTTCATAGGCGGTACCGGATATTTCGGTGTAATCACCATTCTCGTCGAATACCGGGATTGTGGGATTCACATTATAGGAACGTTCAAAAATGGCATTATCGATTGGAGTCCACCTGTCGAAATTGGTGTGGATGCCGGCTTCAATTTTCAACCGGTCTTTCCAGATGTTCTGAAAGCCTGAAATACTACCGCCCAGGCGGTCGAGGTGACTGGTTTTGATGATACCGTCATTGTAAAGGTAGTTCAATGAAACCCGGTATCCTCCTTTTTCACCGGCATTGGAAAAGGCAAGTGAGTGCGAATGGGAAAGACTGGTTTGCTCCAGTTCTCTCTGCCAATCGGTATCGGCACCATAATCTACCGCGCCAAGATCATTGGTATCACGAACGTACGCTCTCCACTGGTTGGCCGATAACAGATCGAGGTGGTTGGCCACGGTACCGAAAGCCACGTACCCGCTGTATTCGGCTATCATCCCTTTTTCCGCCCTGTTTGTGGTAACAATGATCACACCGTTCGCACCTCTTGATCCATAGATGGCAGCAGCAGATGCGTCTTTTAATATATCAATCGATACGATCTCGGATGGCTGCACGGAGTTAAAATCCACGCCGGGTATGCCATCCACGACGATCAGCGGATTATTGCCTGCCTGAAGAGACGTGCCTCCCCTCAGCCGGAGGGATGACCCGGTGGCAGGATCGCCCGATCCCTGTATCACGGTGAGACCGGCCACTTTACCCTGCAGCAGCTGCTCGGAGGAGGAGACGATCCCTTTCTTGAATTTTTCCGAAGAGACCGACGATATGGCACCGGTTAGGTCAGATTTTCGCATGGTACCGTATCCGACGGCTACGATGATGGCTTCCTCAAGGGCGACAATATCTTCTTCGAGTGTTATATTCAGCGTGGTGGCTGTCGTTACCGTCACCTGCTGACCTTTATACCCCATAAATGAGAACGACAGGACACCGCCTTTCGGGCATTCAATGGCAAAGTTACCGTCTATGTCAGCGACGGTACCTGTGGTGGTACCTTCCACTACAATGGTTGCTCCGGTCAGTGGCTGGCCAGCTGCATCCAGCACAGTTCCCTTGACTTGTATGGTTTCGGGCTGCTGTGCACGAATCTCCGCCTGCAGGAGGAATAAGCCGGAAAACAGCAATACCAGCAGAGCCAGGAGATTATTTGGTATAGTTTTTATATATTTCATATCTAAAATATTTTTCATTCGGTTATTGGTTTTACTGCAATACTACAAGCGGAATATCGGTATCTGTAATGACCCGTCCGGTGTTGTCCTTTATGACCACATTTATCTTTGCCGGATTCAGGCCTTTCAATCCTGTTACCAGATCGATATAGGCCTTGAATTCTTCCGCATCTCCCTCAAATGAGCCGGTAAGCACAGCCGTTTCTGCTGTTATGGTATAGGTGAGGGATGTCACATAGGATTCGTTATTCTTACGGCTGATAACCAGAATGTCTTTCCGGCTGATCTTCTGGGGAAAGAATTTCAGTTCCGCTATAGGTTCTTCGGTCATGCTAATCATAAAATCAGCACAGGACTGGTCTTTCCCCATATGACTCCATGTGTCGTCAGCAAAAACCATATTGATATTTTTCAGGTCGTACCCGTCGGGAAGGGCAAAATAATCATCGAGGATCAGATCCATCCTGTACACACCGTCACCCAGGGATGCCAATTCGGTTTTATCCAGGTTGGCGGCATTGTTTTCCACCACAATATCCCATAAATTGACGCCGCCGTGCATGTGCACATTGGAAGCATTCGCAAGGTCGCCCTGAACGGCTGTGGTTTCACATCCCGACCAGGTATTGTGGGCGTTGATAAGAACAGATAATGGCCGGTCTGTGGTAAAAACCTTCGGATAGTAATCAATCAATGCAGATCCCTGGATCGTACTTAATGAATACATACGAATATCGTTAGGGGGATCCTGGTCGGGAGCAAAGGCATCAGTGGATTTTGACCCATCCTTGTTTTTCAGTAAACCATAAAAAGCGGTGATCGAACTTGCTTCCACGCCATAATATTCGGTGGGGGTCAGGTCGAACCGCCATATATTGCCTTCCACATAGGTTAAGGCTGCAAATTCTGACGAGTTTGCCCAGTGATCTTTATCGGGTTCAGAAGGGAACCACGTCCACATATACACTCCGGTGGTCAGTCCTTCGAGGTCGGTTCCGGTCACATCGAAAAACCAGGACACCGGTTCATCGGCTTTATAAACGGCTGGCTGTGTCCAGATTTCGGCAATCCTGCCGGCAGCAAAGGCTGCGAAGGGCAGTGTCCATATTATAAGGAATGCACAAATGATCTTTTTCATAATTTACTCTTTTTAATTGGCAGATTTAAGTTTGTATACATACGATACAAATGGACTTCCGTTATCCATCCGTGTAAGGGAGAAATCAAGGACAGCCTTCGTTCCCGGAATGGTTAAAACGGTGAGTTTATCCGTCAGCTGTGTGCGGGCCTCATCGGAATACAGCAGAATATTGGAAGCCGTCTGGTCGGCATGGACAAAGGGTTCATCCAGTTGCCAATAGCCGCTGGTGGCAAAAAGTTCGGGAGCAGTGCCTGTTACCTCATAGGTAGTGGGCTGAAACAATGAATCCACATGAAGGGCTATCTTGAACGATTTAAACGTGAACTTGTTGGTAAGCGCTTCCTCAACGGGTGTAAGATCATTCACTTTGGCCACCTCATCCACCTGGGTAAGGCTGGACATCGCCCAGGTACCGCCGATTCTTTCATACAACGTGATGGGCGCTGTATAGGTTCCGTCATCTGTTAACTCACAGCCCTGGGGAAAGGCCATGAACAACAAAAGGAACAACAGATAATAGTTTGTTTTTCTCATGTTTATCAGGTTAAATGATTAATTGATTCTTTTTTTACATGCAATGAAAAGCATCACGCCTCCATACAAATCTATTCTGGATTCCTGCCAAACTGAATTTATTCAAACAAAATATAGATGTCCTGAGCAGCATCCCGTTAGTAAAATGTTGTAATGCAACTGCGTAAGAATAAAAACACAGAAAAAAAATATAGAAGGATTATGGGGGAAAGAGGAGAATTTACAGATTTACAGGATAACAGATTAACAGATTAACAGATTAACAGATTTACAGGTTAACAGATTACAGCTCTTCTGCTCAGCAATAATCTGTAAACTTGTCAATTTATAAACTTATCAATTTGTAAACCTGTCAATCTGTATACATGTCAATCTTTCAATCTGTCAATCTCTTTAGAGGGCTTTGATTGCCATAATCCTGTCCTCAAACTCATTCCGTGGCACGATTGACTTATTCTTGATTTTTGTTTTATAGGTATAAATGGTATTAACGGAATAGTTCAGGAATTTCGCGATCTGTTCATTGTCAGAAATTCCCAGCCGCATGAGGGCAAAAATGCGCAGATCGGTATTCAGCAATTCATCTTCCCGCAGGATGATCCGGTCTTCTTCTCTGAACAAGGCATTGAATTCATCCACAAAGTGGGGGAATATCTTAAGGAAGATCTTATCAAAATTGATGTACAAATTCTCTCTTTCTTTTTTAAAATAACTGTTTTTAATAAGGTCATCCAGGTCGTCGAATTGCCGTGAAACAATCTTCCGGTGAACCGCCTTCTGAAATTCTTCAATCTTTTCAATATAAATGGAATTGACCTTGAAAAAATACCCGATGTATTTTTCTTTTATTTTATTGGTTTCCAGAAGGCTCTCGTTCATTAACCGCAAATCGTTATTTGTTTCCTGGAGTTTCCGTTTGACTTCCTTCAGTTCTTTAAGCTGTTTGTAAATGATCAGAGCAAAAACAATGATGAGGACGGACAAAAGCGTAAGGAGCACGGAATACTGCATCAATTGTTTTTTTTGCCGTTCGATGGTGGAGATTCTTTCTCCCTCGATAATGGGAAGAACAGCCCCTATCTCGATCTTCCTGTGACGGGCATTGTAAAAGGTAGCGTCATCAAAGGCAATTTTAATATACCGGTAGGCCCTGTCCACATCTCCTTTATTGTATAAGTGCACGGCCAGGTTCCGTAAGGCCACCGTTTCCTTGGTGGAGGATTTTATGTCCGCTATGGCTGCCTTGATCAGCATGTCAATGGCTTCATTGGTGCGTCCCAGCTGGGAATAAACATATCCCAGGCTTGATGTGGCAATGGCCATTTCATGATCAGAAAGGGAATATTTGGACAGGAGATAATTGAACGCATCGGCAGAGCCTTCCAGGTCGCCGGATTTCATTTTTTTGAGTCCAATCGCTGACCAGTATTCCGGTGTATGATCATCCAGTATATGTATAGCCGAATCGAGATACAGGTTACCCATTCTCCGGTATTCGCGGGCGAAATGATCATCATTATCATAATCGGCCAGGTCAAAATACGTGCGGGCAAAAATCGAATAATATTCTTTCCTTAGCGCTGTATCTGCCAGGGAAGGCTTGAGGTTGTCAAAAATATCAAGGGATTCTTTGAAAAGGCCGGAGGAAAGAAAGGAAAACCCCATTTTTATCCGGGCCCGGTTGATGAAATAGGGATTACCGGATTCGTCGGCCAGATCGTTTATTTTTATCACATACTTGAAAGCCGAGTCATATATGAAGGACTTGTATTCGGTAAAAAGCCTCTCGCAGATCTCCATTACCCTGTTTTTATTGTCGCCGGCCTGCTGAAGTTTCCCGACAAGATCATTGATCCGTTCCTGTTTCTGAACAAGATATTGATCCTTGTTCAGAATACAATCCTCAAGTTCTTTTAACAGTTTTTCCGTTTCGCTGCTTGCACGGGCCGGAGCAGCAAAAAAAAGGAAACAAAATAGTAAATACTGGAAACGCTTCATTTTCAGCTCGCGACAATTTATACGATTACAGGGCTTTCACCCGAAGGAAGAAATTACCCCTTTTTTGACGTCGGCACGATACCTGCCATTTCCCCTATCACGTTTACCAGGTCGGATCCGCTGGGAACCACGATCTTGGAATTGTTCGTCAGGGAGGTTTCGAGTGCCTGTAATTTCCGCAATATCTGTGCATTCCCGACAAAGTATTTTTCAGCTGCCTCGTTCACCAGTTTAATCGCTTCAGCTTCACCTTCGGCCTGCAATATCTTGGACTGTCTAACCCCTTCGGCTTCCTTTATCTTGGCGCGTTTTTCGCCGTCGGCAACGGTCTCCCGTGCGGTGGCATAATCAACAGCGGCAATCTTTTCATTCTCGGCCTTTACAACCTTGTTCATGGTTTCCTGAACATCTTTCGGAGGGTCTATTTCCTTTAATTCCGTCCGCACGATATCAATACCCCAGCTTTGGGTTTCTTCCTTAAGGGTTCGGTGCAGATCGGCATTGATCTTGCCCCTTTCACTGTTGGCCGATTTCAGCGTAAGCGTACCGATAATATTACGCAGGGTAGTACGGGCAAGGCTTACGATCTGCAACTTATAGTTGTTTACATTGTACGTTGAATTTTTGACGCTTTCTTCGTCGGTTTTCACTTTAAAGTAGACCTGGGCGTCCACACGTGCATTTAAATTATCATTGGTGATGATCTCCTGTGGATCGGCATCCACCATTTGTTCCGTTGTGTTTACCTGGTACATCTTTTCAATGATCGGAATGATCCAGTGAAATCCCGGATTGGCATAGCGGTTGTATTTCCCGAGTCGTTCAATAAGTCCCCTGTGGGTGGGACGGATGATCCTTATTCCTGCAAAGAATAAAAAGACGGCAATAATGATGAGAATGGTTACGGTGGTATTCATGATTTTTTGTTTTTGGTTTGATAATGTGTAGCAGATATTCGACGGTTAAGTTAAATGATTTTCGCGGCGGAAGCAAAAAAATGTTATCCAAAGATTTTTTTCCTCCTGGTATAGTCCCACTGCACCAGATTGCGGCTGTCTTGCGCGCCATGAGAAGGCAGAAACAATCGGCAGCCCGTATCCAGCAATTTTTTCCAGCTTTCAATCAACTGGTCGGAATCCAAGGCAAAAGGCGGAAATGCGGAGTTGCGGAACACTCCGAACATGCAATCGCCCACAAGGGCTATTTCATCATCCACGATAAGGCTTATGGAACCGGGCGTATGACCGGGGGTGTGCAGGATGTATGCATTGAATCCAAGGTCGTTCAGGTCGAACCTTTCTTCTATAACAAGGTCTGCCTTGCATGGATCATATAACAATTTTCCGGAAGCC
>JAGDMB010000088.1 GCA_017860375.1 Bacteroidota bacterium
TCACGTTTTGCCAGGACATTCCTTGAAACCAATACGGACCTGATGGCTAAATTTCATAAGAATTTTACGGAAAGTCTCGAATTCACCGGATTACTGGGTACCAATATCCGCAGAACCAATAACGATCATGTATTTGCCTCCACGAACGGTGGTTTGAGTGTACCGGATATTTATGCCCTCAGCGTAAGTGTCGACAATATGCTGCCGCCGGAAGAAGGATATGAACGGGAAGGTATTAACGGTATCTATGCCAGCGTTTCGCTGGGATACAGGAATATGCTGTACCTTGATGCAACCTTGCGCAGAGACCAGTCTTCCACCTTGCCAAAGGATAACTGGACCTATTATTATCCTTCCGTATCCGGAACCTTTATTTTCTCTGAAATCCTGAATCCCTCATGGCTTTCTCTTGGTAAAGTCAGGTTAAATTATGCACAGGTTGGCAGTGACGCTCCCTGGGGCGTCGTGACGGACACCTATTCACCCATTCAGTCTTTTAATGGAAATGCTCTCTTTTCGGTATCGGATACAAAGAATAACCTGGGTCTGAAGCCCGAAAGAACAAAAAGCATCGAAGCCGGACTGGAAATGAGTTTTGTCCAAAACCGTCTGGGATTTGACCTGGCTTTGTATCAAACCAATACGGTTGATCAGATCACCCCGTTGCAGGTTTCCTTTGCCACCGGTTATTATTATAAATATTTGAATGCCGGTGAAATACAAAACAAGGGGATAGAACTTACCCTGCATGCCGTACCTGTTAAAATATCCGCATTTCAGTGGGATATCGATCTGAATTTTGCGAGGAACGTAAATAAGGTGGTATCCCTTGCGGAAGGCCTGCAAAATTTGCCGATTAATGATGGATTACAGGGTGGCGTAACAATAAATGCAAGGAAGGGTGAATCATACGGAGCCATTCAGGGCAGTGATTTTGTATTCGATGAGACGAGCGGAAAGCGTGTCGTAAAAGACAATGGTTATTACAAACTCTCTCCGACCTCCGATATCGTAATTGGAAATATCAATCCCGACTGGACCGCCGGTATTATGAACTCATTCCAGTATAAAAACCTGTCATTGGGATTCCTGATCGATATGCAGCAGGGTGGCGATATTTTTTCACTTGACCTCTGGTACGGTATGGGAACCGGACTCTATCCGGAAACTGTCGGTAACAACGATCTTGGGAACCCGATACGGGATCAGGCACATGAAGATCCTTTTGATATTGAAACTCCTCTGGTCGAAAATCCTGGAGGTGTTATTCTTGACGGTGTCAGGGAAGACGGCTCACCGAATACGTTAAGGGTGGAGGGTTGTGATTACCGGTTGCATGGATGGAATAAGAATCCGAATTCAAAATTTATCTATGACGCATCCTATGTGAAATTAAGGGAAGCCAATATCACGTATAGTCTGCCCAGAAGGATTATGGAAAAGACCTTTATTTATGGAGCATCCATTAGTTTTGTAGGTTCCAACCTTTGGATCATTCATAAAAACCTGCCCTATGCGGATCCTGAAGCCAGTCAAAGCTCAGGCAATACCCAGGGATGGCAAAGCGGCGTTATGCCGGCTACCCGGAATTTTGGATTTACACTGAATCTTCAATTTTAAAAACAGAAGGTCATGAAAAATAAATATTTATTCATTTTTGCACTGTCCTTAGTTCTGGCAGGTTGTACCAAAGACTTCGAGGAATTCAATACCGACCAGAAGAAACCCGAGACAGTGACCGGTGAAATGCTTTTCAGCAGTGCCCAAAAAGCACTTGCCGACCAGATTTCGACGCCAAACGTCAACCGAAATATCTTTGAGCTTTGGGCTCAATACTGGACAGAAACTACCTATACCGATGAGGCCAATTATGACATCATTAACAGGACCATTGCTGACTATACATTCCAGGTCTATTACCTCGATGTACTGCGTGATCTGAAAGAAGCTGCTACCTTAATCTCTACGGAGGAGATTAACGAGGTCAATACCCAGGCAGATGTCAATAACAAATTGGCTATCATTGAATTATTAGTGGTATACAGTTACCAGAACCTGGTGGATATTTTCGGGAACGTTCCCTATACCAAGGCACTGGATATTAATAACCTGTTGCCTGCCTATGATGACGCAAAGACCATATACACGGATCTGATAAGCCGCACGAATGCAGCGCTGACAACTTTGGCTGCTACGGGCAATGCAGGCTTTGGTCCGGCGGACCTGATTTATGGCGGCGATATTGATGCCTGGATCAGGTTTGGCAATTCCTTAAAGATCAAGCTTGGCATTTCAATTGCCGATGAAGATGCAGGTCTTGCACAATCTACAATTGAATCAGCGGTTGCCGGTGCATTCACATCCCATGACGATGACGCTTTGTTTGCCTTTCAGGGTTCTGTCCCCAATGCAAATAAGATGTATGAGGAAATTATAAAATCGGGCCGGAAAGATTTTGTGGCTGCCAATACCCTTGTAGATATAATGAATGGTCTTGATGATCCAAGACTGGAATTTTATTTTACCCAGGTGGATACCTCCACTGAACAAGGCGTTGAAAAATTGGCTTATCTTGGCGGGGCATACGGCGAAACCTCTCCCTATACCCAGTATTCCCATATCGACGAGGCCATTCTGAAACCCACATTTCCGGGTCTGATCCTTACCTATGACCAGCTCCTGTTCTATCTTGCAGAAGCCGCTCAGAGAGGTTTTTCCGTTGGCGCCACAGCCGCTGATTTATACAATGAGGCTGTTCAGGCTTCTTTTGATTTCTGGGACGCGGGTGATGCTTCTGCTTATATTGCCCAGCCCGATGTGGCCTACGATGCCGTAACATGGAAGGAAAAAATCGCCACACAGTCGTGGATTGCATTCTATTTAAGGGGATTGGAAGGATATACACAATGGAGGAGACTGGATGCCCCCACCATGAATATTGCACCCACCATCACCGATGCAAGTGAAATCCCGACACGGTTCACCTATCCCATAAATGAACAAACCCTGAATGCCGATAATTATTTTCAGGCTGCAGCAGCCATTGGGGGAGATGAACTCACTACAAAGATTTTCTGGGATAAAAACTGATTTATACGGAATGGTATGTAAAAAAGCCGCCTTGCTGCAAAACAGGGCGGCTTTTTTTTGCTTTCTGCCAGCGGCAGTTTATTTCAAATGCAGACCATGCAGGGACGAATAATCTGCTTTTCTGTTTACTATAATCACCGTTTTTTTAATAGTTTTGGGCAATATTGCGGAGCTAATCTTGTTATTCCCTATAATGAAAAGGCGGATCCATTCTTTTCTTCTTTTATTATGCCTTTCGGCAGGGTTGCTTCATGCCCAGACCCGCATTATCACCGGTATTGTCAGAAGCGCGGAAGACAGCTTGCCCCTGCCGGGTGCGACCATTCTTGTCAAAGGAACACAGATCGGAACCTTTACAAACCTTGATGGTCTTTACAACGTAGCCGTGCCCCTGACCTCCGATACACTGATCTTTAGTTTTGTGGGTCTGCAATCCCAGGTTGTCGCGATAAACAAACGACAAATCATTAATATCACCCTATCTTCCGGATATTATGAAGTGAAGGAAATCGTTGTCACCGCCCTGGGCATCAGTCGCGATAACAAAGCCATCGGGTACAGCGCCACCAGCATCAATAATGAAGAAATTGCCCGCAGCCGCGACCGCAGCGTGCTGAATTCCCTTCAGGGAAAGGTGGCCGGGGTTGACATCAGCTCGGCATCCGGAGCCCCGGGCTCTTCCACCCGTATCCTTCTCAGGGGACTTTCCTCCCTGGCGGGCTCCAATCAACCCCTGTTCATCATTGACGGAGTGCCTGTCAACAACAGTTCCTCCGGAAGCACTTCCATCAACGGCGGGATTGATTACGGGAACAAAATCAATGACCTTAATCCCGAAGACATCGAATCGGTTTCTATCCTGAAAGGCGCATCAGGAGCAGCTCTTTATGGCTCAAGGGCGGCCAACGGCGTGTTCATCATCACCACCAAAAAGGGTGAAAAAAAGGACCTCAAACCGGTATTCATGATTACCAGTTCCATGGGCTTTGAATACCCCCTGCGCCTTGTACAATACCAGAATGAATTCGGACAGGGACTATACGGCGACGCCGTGGCCTATGAGAATACCAGCTGGGGACCGGCATTCGACAATAAATTCCACTATTGGGGAAACGAGATTGATAATACCCTGCGGGTAAAATCCTACCGGGGTTTGCCCGATAACGTAAAGGAATTTTTTACCACGGGCAGGAATTACAACAACAGCATCTCGGTTTCGAGCGGGAACGAAAATATGACCTATTATCTCTCGTATTCCAATGTAACTTCCGACGGAATATTTCCGACGAATTCCGACAGTTACAGCAGGAATACGGTATCCCTAAGGAGTTCGGTAAAACTTACCAAACGGCTGTCAACCGCAATATCGGTCAACTATGTGAAGAAAAAGAACAGTTTTGTGCCGACCGGTCAGGGCGAGCAGTCGGTGTACAACCAGGTGATGCAGACACCCCGTGATATCAGCTTGCTGGAACTCGAAGATATTGACGATCCCTGGAACAACGTGGACAATTATTATTCCCTGTATACCGTCAATCCTTATTTTCTGCTTAAAAACAACGGAAATCAGAATAACGAGGATCGCGTTTACGGCAACTTTGACCTTGATTATGCAATTACAAAACACCTTTCTGCCAAAATAAGGCTGGGAGCCGATCTTTCCAATGAGCAATCGAAGCTCTGGAGAGCCGTGATCGATCCCCAGGGAAACAACCAGTATGCCTCGGTCGCCGACCCCGGCCTTGTGAGTGAATCCTCACAGGCCATACGGCAATACAATTCGGATATCCTCCTTACCTATAACCGGAAACTGCGTGATTTCACCCTGGATATCCTGGCCGGTCATAACCTGAATGAACGTTCAGCAAATAGCCTTTATGCAGCCGTCAGCAACCTTACCATTCCGGACTTCTACCAGCTGTCAAACTCTTCGGAAACACCAGTGGCGGATGGGGCATACGCACAACGCCGCCTCGTTGGCCTCTTCGGAAGCGTGGATGTCGGATACAAAAGCATGTGGTTTCTTTCCGTTACCGCCCGAAATGACTGGAGTTCAACCCTGCCGGAACAAAACAATTCCTTCTTTTACCCGGGGATCAGTACCTCGCTTGTGTTTACTGAAATGTTCCCGCAGCTGAAAAAGGTCCTCCCCTTCGGCAAAATCAGGCTGGCCTATACCAGGGTTGGCAACGATGCCGCACCGTATCAGATCAACACGGTATTTGTAAATGCAGGCCATTCCGATGGGTATGGCTCGTTGCGGTATCCGCTTCCCAACGGCGTGAATTCCTTTGAAGTAAGCAACCTGATCGGCAACCAGGAGTTAAAACCGGAACTGAGCAGCGAATTTGAAGCCGGCACCGACCTGCGTTTTTTTGACAACCGGATTGGAATTGATTTTTCTTATTACAACAAAGTGACCACCGACCTGATCTGGCCCGCCCCCCTGGCATCCTCGTCGGGATACAGTTCGAAGATCATTAACCTGGGTAAAATAACCAACAAGGGAGTTGAAGTGCTGCTGAATGTCACGCCGGTTAAGAAAAGCAATTTTCTTTGGGACATTACCCTTAATTTCTCGCGTAACCGCAATTTGCTGGTTGAACTCAATGAGAACCTTGACCGCATTGTGTTCACTTCACTGGTGGTGGAAGGCGGTCAGCAGGTTCACTATGTCGGGAAACCCGGCAAGCCGATCGGCATCTTTGAGGGCAGAACGGTCATGCGTGATGAACAGGGGAGGATTGTAGTGGACAACAACGGTTTGCCCAAGGCAGCAGAAGAACTGAAAGAATACGGGACACGCGAATACGATTATATTGCCGGCGTATCCACACGGCTTACCTATAGGGGAATTCAGCTTTCAGCCAACGTGGATATCAAACAGGGAGGCATCATGTATTCGCGGACCAAGGATATTTCAGTCTGGGCAGGAACAGTGCCGCTTACTCTTTATAACAGGCGCGAACCTTTTATCATTCCCAATTCGGTGTATGAAGTAGGCCGGGATGCCAGCGGAAATCCTGTCTACGCAGAAAATACCATTCCGGTTAATGCGGTAACCCTTGTGGACTATTGGGGCAACGGAGGCCTTGCAATGGATGGAAATGCCCTGGTGGATAAATCGTATGTTAAATTGCGTGAGACGGTGTTGTCTTATGATATTCCCGCAAAACTTCTGGCACGGGTAAGGATTGACGGCCTTCAGCTAAGTGTGGCAGGAAGAAACCTGTTGCTCTGGACCCCGAAAGATCAGACCTATATTGACCCCGAGCAGACCACTTTCGGAAATGACCTGCTTGCCGATTTCGGGGAATACGGAGCTCAGCCGACGGTGAGAAGCGTGACATTCGGATTGAAACTGAACTTTTAAAGAATGAAACCACAACATTATATTATTATCCTTGTTTCTTTGGTAATGGTTTCTTCCTGCGAAGATTGGCTGGATATCAATAAGGATCCCAACAATCCTTCGGAAGCCAACGAAGAGCTTACCCTTTCCGCCGGCATTTCTTCAGTGGCTTACGTGTACGGCGGCAAATACCAGGTGCTGGGGGCTCTCTGGTCACAGCACTGGACACAATCCCTGGGCGCTTCACAATACACCGGTCTCGATTCCTATGACATCAACAGCAGTACATACAACGGACAGTTCAATGCCTTGTATTCCGGTGCCCTTGAAAACTTTGAATACATAAGAAAACTTGCCGTTCAAAACCAACATTGGCGCTATTATTTCATTGCCACTGTCATGCAATGCTATACCTATCAGCTCCTGGCTGACCTGTATGATCAGATCCCCTTTTCCGAGGCCATGAAGGGGGATGAAGGAATCGTTGCTCCGCATTATGAGAACGGACAGGATATATACGACAGCCTTATCGCCCGTATTGACTTTGCCCTCGGAA
Source organism: Bacteroidota bacterium (assembly GCA_017860375.1). Lineage (GTDB taxonomy): Bacteria > Bacteroidota > Bacteroidia > Bacteroidales > UBA10428 > UBA5072. The sequence goes on from JAGDMB010000088.1 coordinate 6,999, forward strand.
AAGATCTTGACGCGGAAAATGCGGAGATAATCGGCAGTGAAGACCTGCTTTTCACCGGGAACATGACCCGGTGGATAGAGTTTGCCAACACGCTGAAACTGAAAATATACCTTCGCCAGGTTTATGCCCGGCCGCAGGTGACGGAAAACGGTATCCGGGCCATGTATGCCGATCCGGAGATCCGTTTTCTCCTGACCGATGCTGCCATGACGCAGTTTTCGGATGAATCGGGCCGCCGGAATCCGCTGTACGAAACCGAGATGGTCATATTCGCAGGAAACCCAAACCTGATATTGAGCAATACATTATTGAGTTTCATGAACGACAAAGGGGACCTTGAAAGGCTGGATGCGCTTTTTAACTACCCCGAAGAGGGTACTGCCCACAAGGGTCTGGACCAGGGAGATTATAACGATCCCAATGAACCGGCAGGGACGAATAGCACGACGTATTCAAAGCCTTTTTTAACCCCGTTGGATCCGGTATACCTGATGAGCGCAACGGAATCCATGCTGCTGCAAAGTGAGGCCATTATTCGGTACAACGTTAAATCTTATTCCACGGCCAAAAAGCTGTATCAGGATGCCATCGATCTGGCCTTTAACAGGCTTGGATTTCCCGATGGCGAGGATTTTTATGCTCCGGGTGATCCGTATGCCTTTCCGGCTGAAGGAAGCCTGCCCGAAGAGTTCATAAAATCCATCATCACCCAGAAATGGGTATCGCTGGCCAACATTCAAAGCCTCGAAACTTTCCTGGAACACAACCGGACACATTATCCTCCTGAGAGTGTGGTGATTGCCTCGGATGATAATTATAAACCGGGAGAGTTTACCGTGTCGGTTAACAATGTCACCAGCGGAAGATTCCCGAAGCGGCTTATCTTCCCTGAAACAGAGTATTCGGGTAATCCGAATACCCCTCCCCGGAAAGAGGTGACCGAAAAAATTTGGTGGGATAAAAAGACGGATGAATAAACAGCAATGAAAAACAGGGTTGTTATAGGATTGGTACTCTTTTCCGCACTGTGGGTTTCGTGTGAGAAATGGTACGATACAGCCGATGTTTCGCATGTATCAAGCCTTCCCCTGTTCACCCTTGAAGGAGGGGACTTTATTTCCCTCGTTAAACAGGACAGCGGGAAGTTTGAAGACCCGGGAGCCACCGCATGGGTGAATGGCTCCGAGGTCGATATATATTATCTTTACAATTATGTGGATGTGACGACGCCGGGCGTTTACAGCGTAGTCTATTACGCAGAAAATCCGGAAGGATTCTCTAATACGACCTCAAGGATCGTGGCCGTAACACATGAAGATGTCTCTTCCAATGACCTCTCGGGAACCTATGCCGGAACAAACTGGGAAGAGGTGCAGGCAGCGGTAATCCGGATC
>JAGDMB010000388.1 GCA_017860375.1 Bacteroidota bacterium
TGCTGAACGGCGGCTTCCTCGATTTCCCTCATATCCGATGAAACTCCCGTTATGCCAAGCATCCCGCTTTGCCTGTTGACCAGGGTGCCGATAGCAGAGAGGCCGATCTGCTCTTTGTCCATAATGAAGGTAACCGCACCTGCATCGATATCACCGGACCGCGTCCCCATTATCAATCCTTCAAGAGGTGTAAAGCCCATGGACGTGTCGACGGATTTGCCGTCTTTAACAGCGGCCATGGATGCCCCATTCCCGAGATGTATGGTAATGATCCGTTGCCTGCTGAGTTCGACCTTCAGGATCTCGCAGGCTCTTTTGCTTACATAATAATGACTGGTCCCGTGATAACCGTATTTGCGGATGCCGTATTTTTTATAAAGGGAATAAGGAATGGCATACATATACGCATAAGGCGGAAGGGTCTGGTGAAAAGCAGTATCAAATACTGCCACCTGTGGTATACCCGGAACCAGCATTTTAATTGCGTTGATGCCTTTAAGATTGGCAGGATTGTGCAGGGGAGCGATTTCACAGAACCGTTCCACTTCGGATTGCACTTCATCGGTAATGAGAACACTGGAGCTGAACCGTTCACCTCCATTTACCACACGGTGTCCGACGGCATCGATTTCGGAAAGCTGACGGATGCAACCGTGCTTTTTGCTGGTGATGATGCCGAGAATATATTCAATTCCGATAATATGATCGAGAATTTCACCTTCAAACCTGACTTTTTCTCCATCCGGTTTTTCAATTCTTACAAACGAGCCCTTGAGACCTACTTTTTCGGCAATGCCTTTCACCGGCACGGTCTTGTCTTTCATTTCAAAGAGCTGGAATTTGATGGAGCTGCTGCCGCAATTGAGTACGAGTATTTTCATTATAAGGTGTTTTGCATTTGTAAAAGATCTATACAGGCGGAACCCTTGATTTGCTTTATCAGGAAATTTTTCGCCCGGATTCATCGTAATCATAGAACCCCTTTCCGGTTGCCCGTCCGTATTGATGTGCACGGACCAGCTTTTTGATAACCGGAGAAGACTTGAATTTCTTATCCCCGAATTCACTGTAAAGGTTTTCCATATAACGAAGCACCTTATCCAGGCCGACTTTGTCAGCCAGCTCAAAGGGACCCAGCGGAAGGCCGAAACCAATCCGCATGGTGGTATCAATATCCTGTTTTGAACCCACTCCTTCCATCATAATATCGCAGGCTTCATTAATTATTGACACGAACATCCTCACGGAAATGAGACCGGGTGATTCTTCCACAGAAATGGAGGTCTTGCCCAGCATTTTGACAAATATATTTACCTTTTCGAAGGCCTCATCAGAAGTATACAAGCCCCTGACCACTTCGATCATCTTGGATCCCGGAATACTGGTGAGGAAGTGCAGGCTTACGCATCGCTCCTTGTGCTCCAGTTCTGAGGATAGTTCAGTGATAACGATGGTGGACGAATTGGTGGCAATGATGGTATCCGGGGCGACGTATTTTTCAATGTTCTTAAAAACCTCTTTTCGGCAGATAACTCTTTGTTCGCGCGTCTTTGATTTGATGGTCTCAATGACAAGGTCGCATCCTTTCAGGTGCTCGTATCCGATATAGCCCTTGATCCTCGAGAGAATGGATCTTTTCTCCCCCGGTGTCATGCCCCAGTGTTCGATCATGTGATCAAGCTCTTTCTCCATCATGACAAGGGCATGACTGATTTTCTCCTCGGAAAGCTCAATGAAGATCACTTCAAGTTCTTTCTGGCTGATCATAAGCGCGATGCTTTGTCCCACAGAACCGCATCCCACGATACCTACCTTGGAAAACAGGGTCTTGGGCCGGTCTTTCTTGCTTAGCCCGTATTCCTCTATCCTTTCAACTAAAATTTCTGCCATTGATAAAGTGGTTAAGGATTGATTTATTTTTTTCTCATGGCCTGGTTTGCTGTTATGGCTATGAGCTCAACAATATCGTTCACCGAGCAGCCCCGGGAAAGGTCGTTAATGGGTGCAGCCATACCCTGCAGAACAGGACCAATGGCTTCCGCGTGTGCGAGCCTTTGAACCAGCTTATAGGCGATGTTTCCGCTTTCCAGGCTGGGGAATATGAGCACATTGGCTTTACCGGCAATCGGGCTTCCCGGTGCCTTCTTAAGACCCACAGATTCAACAATGGCAGCGTCTGCTTGCAGTTCACCGTCAATTTTCAGCGTTGGATCCATGGCTTTGGCAATTTCTGTAGCCTTCACCACTTTGTCGACCATTTCGTGCTGCGCGCTTCCTTTGGTTGAAAAACTCAGCATGGCCACCCTCGGCTCAATCCTGGCAATCGCTCTTGTGGTTTTGGCTGTTGCTATTGCAATTTCCGCAAGTTCTTTATCGGTCGGGTTAGGATGAACCGCACAGTCTGCAAATATCATCAGTCCGTCATCACCAAATTCCTTGTCTTTCATGAACATCAGGAATGCACCGGAAACAACCGTAATACCCGGCAATGTCTTTACAAACTGAAAAGCAGGCCGGAGCACATCACCGGTGGCGTTATCGGCACCGGCAACTTCTCCGTCGGCATCGCCGTTTTTTATCATAACCGTGGAATAATACAAAGGATTGTTCAGAAGTTCGAGCGCTTCGTCTTTTACAAGCCCTTTGGATTTGCGCAGTTCCACCATAAGGTTCGCGTATTCCTCTCTTTTGGGTGAAGTTTTCGGATCGATGATAGAGGCTTTTTCCAGGTTTTTCAGGGAAAGATTCCGCGCATGCTGTAAAACTTCCTCTTTGTTTCCAAGGATAGTGATTTCGGCAAGTCCCTCCTGAATAACAATGTCCGCAGCTTTCAGCGTTCTTTCCTCATGCCCTTCGGGCAGCACGATGCGCTGCAGGTCAAGCCTTGCATTTTCCTTGATGCTGTCTATTAATTTCATTGTATACCAATTGATTTGTACTATACCATCTGAACCAATAAAATTAGTAAAAAAAGCATAGGATAAAAGGACAAAGAGATGATTTATATCAAGATTTTACCCCTGCCGGGATGCGTGATCCAGACAGGGGTATGAAAAACTACTCCCTCGTTCCATTGCTCCTGTGAAGGAGAACGGTGATAATTCCATAGAGGTCAGCTCCGTAAAGCAAACCCTCCAGGGAAAGCCGGCTATTTAATCCTTGTGGAATCCCCTATATGGGATGCAAGGAATTTCTCCATGGCACGGTAAAAATCAAACCGGTTTTCTTCATTGCGGAATCCATGGCCTTCGTTA
>JAGDMB010000089.1 GCA_017860375.1 Bacteroidota bacterium
TAAAAATACGTTCAGAGCCGATACGTGGGAAGAATTCAAGGAGATCCTTGAAACCCGGGGTGGTTTTGTCTCTGCTCACTGGGACGGAACCACCGAGACCGAGACGAAGATCAAGGATGAAACCAAGGCCACTATCCGGTGTATACCCCTCGATGCACAACCTGAACAAGGCAAATGCATATATACCGGCAGACCTTCCTCACAAAGGGTGATTTTCGCTCTGGCCTACTAAGAATAAGAAGCTGTCTTGAATTCACAAGAAGGTGCCACAAAGTTCAATTGCCATAGCAGCATCGAATTTAAGAATGTTTCCTGCGTAAATACTTTCTAAAGGGGCAACATTCACATAGGTTACCTACCGGGTTTTGATAAACCTCACCGAAGCAAGCTCCCGGCCTTTTAGCTGCATACTCAGGTAATATACACCCGGAAGAAAATTACCGTTGACAGGCCAGCTGAAATTGCCTGTATGGGCATCACATTCCAAATCGTTCATTTTGCCTATCATCCGGCCATTGTTGTCGAACAAAACAAAGTCAACGGATTCAGGATTTATCAATGTGTAATTCACCATGAATCCATCAGAAACCGGATTGGGTACTACTGAAACTGAATTAACTTTCTCTTCACTTATGTCCGGTTTAATGTCAGTGGGATTCAGCAATACAAAGTCAATCCAGTTGATATTCCAGCCGCCCTTTACTGCATAAAGTCGGAGCGTTTGCTTCCCGTCGTTGAGGTTTACCGTGTCTCGCAGCGAAATCCACTTTTGCAAACCCCCTGTGTCATTAATGATCAATGATGAGAGCACAGTACTTGATTTTCTCAGCTCAAGCTTGCCTCCTCCAGCTGCACTGGCCACCCGGAATTCCACCTGGTATGCCCCGGGGTCCTGGACGTTCACACTGTAATCCAGCCAGTCGGTTGCATCAATACCCGTTACATTTAGTCCTGCATCGGTGTCGCTGGTTACCTGTGTTTTTATACCGCTCATGGCATAGTATTCCTCTGCCTGTATCTTCGCGGGCAGATAAAATACCGGATAATAGCGGAAGGGATGTGTCTTTTCGGTGTAAAGTCCTTTGCTGTCAAATGCCAGCAGGGTAACCTTATAATCACCCACCGATAAGGGATCCAAATTCCATTCAAACGGATCAGATGATACCATGCTGACAAATTTCGAATTCAGGTACAGTTCAATTCTTAAAATCCCATCCGGATCGGATGCGGTACATTTGACAAGAGCCTGTTTATCGGTACTGATTTTGCCATCATAACCGGGGGTGGTTATAGTTAATGCAGGGGGGTTGTTCATGCTGGTCTGTACTTCAAAATCAACTGCGGAGCTATCTCCAAGCACCGCATCAATACCGGCAAACAAGACCGTCATCGGAGAATTCCAGTTGATGCAGACCTCATTTGAGGCATAACTTCCCATTACGTCGACAAAACATTTTGCCGGTTCAATAAACGGATATTTTTCATTGTCCTGCCTGCCTGCGTTCGGTCCCCCGGCTAAAAATCCCGGTACAGGCTGTACAACTCCGTCAGCATAGGAAGGGCGGTGATGAAAATTCATGGGTGTTTTGGCGCCATAGCCTGAAACAAAAGAATATCCGGTAGCATTTCGGCCCAACAGGTAATCTGCACATTCTGAAGCGCCCAAAATATACTTTAAATCACCGGTCAGCACATAGGCATACAGCAAACCCACACCCTGGTTTGCAATGGTACCGTTCGAACCCCAGTTATAACTGAATGTGGGGATACGTCCGGCGTTATTGGAAATCTGGTTCAGCCATGAATTGGCTGTTGAAATAACGGAGCTTTTTATGGTATTCAGCAGGGTTTCCGATAAGCCATTGGGCTGTGTAACCAGTGAAAGAGAAGCCAGTGGCTGAACAGACGGCCATCCGGGTTCACGCTGGTAAAGCAAGGAACTGCTGCGGCTTTCAAGGTAAGATTTATATTCATCTTTTTGGGTTGTAATATACAATTCGGCTGCAGCCCAGAGAAATTCATCCGTTACATTGTTATCACCATACTCTCCTGTTGATACGTCGGCCGGGTTTTTAAAATAGACTGCGGGATTTGCTTTTGCCCATATCCAGGCGTTCTCGGCCCGCATTATGCAATCAGCCGCATAGGTGGAGTCATAGTCATGGTAAATGCGTCCGGCCATCGCCATCATGGCTGCAAAATCGAGGGCCGATGAGGTTGATTTGCCGATTGCATACCGGGCTGCAATATCTTTATCCGGCATGATAAAACCGGGAAAATTCAGGGTTGTCAGTTTGAAGAAAACTCCCCCGTCACTGTCCTGCATAGTTTTTAACCAGTCGAGCTCAACCATGACCTCATCAAGAAGTTCGCTCCTGCCATTACCCGATTCGGGAATATGAATGCTTCCATCCTCAAACGATTGATCGAAGTTTTCGTGGAAAGAAAGAAGGGAAGCCACTGAGATCCCGGCATTAATCACATATTTTCCATAATCACCCGCATCGTACCAGCCTCCCGGTGAAGAAATTTTCCCGCTTTTTCCGGTGGAGGAGTGCAAAATGCAGGCTGTATCAGCGTGTCCGGCTGGTCTCGCCCACAAACCGGCATAGGGTGCGGTTAACTCATATGAGCAACGCTGATAGTAATAAGACTTTAAAGAAGCATAGGCTGCTTTCCTCAATACGGTATCTGAAATTTCAAATGATGAAGACTCCCCGGATCCCGGTATCCGTATTTTATAAGAGCCGGGGCTGGTAAGTGCAGAAAAATCAAAATACTTAATGCTGTCGCCTGCGTCTTTCCAGAAAACCTCCGCAGAAAGACTCCCGGTCAGCACTATCGTATTGTCTTTATTATCAACGACTTCAAAACTATCCTCCCGGGCAAACACCACATAACCGATTTTAGTAGCTTCAGGGTAGTAACCTACCTGGTTTATCCGAATGGAACCGGTCTGAGAATATACGATCGAAAAGCAGCCTGAGATAAGGCTGACCAGTATGGATCCTGAAAAACGTTTCATGGTAATCTATTAAGGTTTCTTTACTTCAAAGTTAATTTTGTATTACAAGAGACTGGAAGCAAAACGATCAGAAAATCTTTCCATTTCGGAAAATTGCAGGAATCCACCTGATTTTACCAGAACCATATATTTGAAAACCAGCGTTTCGCCCTTATTCAGAAGGGTTCTCCTGACCGGCTGCCTGGGATCATAGGATACTGAAGCCAGGCTATTGACGGCAAACAATCCATAACCCCGTGCATGCCAGTAGGCCGGGTAACCCGTATTTTCGGGGTGATCAAGCAGGGCGACGGAAATGGAATCCGTATCAATAACACCTGAAAGTATCATCCATTTGCCCCGGGTACCCCATACGGAATTTCCTGACAGGCCATTGCTTCCAAGATAGTTACCCGTGACACTCGTTGAATCAATACGAGGCGCAGTTTCCTTTCCCGAGACAGCATCAAACAAGGCAACCGGTTCACCGGAAGGCATTTCCAATTCCCTGGCCACCCTTAACCCCAGCAATCCTTCCTTGCTGTCTCCAAAAACGACACTGTCTTTAACCGCTCTCAGGACTGTCACCCTTTTTATGGAATACAGCTGCTCATTTTCCCGTGTAAAAACGAAGCAGGTCGTTTCGTTCAGGATAATTTCCCCTTTGCAGTTCACCCAGTTGAATACCCCCTTGATGGACCGGGATGCAACATTGCACACGATCGAGTCCGTCAGACAGACAATTCTTCCATACCTGCATTTCTTTTCCAATGGAACTGCCCCCGAATTATTCCAGAAATCAAGTCCATTCACATCACCGTAGTTGAACCATAAACCTGTATGATGGGGATGATCGGTACGCTCATTATGACGCGGAGCAAGCGGATACCCTCTTGTCACCACGCTTCCTCCGGGAGCATACAATGGAAAAAAGACGGGTTTCTCCAGCGATTCGCCATACCGGAATGAGGTGAAAATATTTCCGTCAATCAGGACATCAATTCTGCACAATGCCGTATCCTGCCTGAATTCAATATCAGCATTAGGCCGGTCGCGGTGTGCATCATCGTTTTCAGCGCTGAGACCGTTAAGGACCGAGAGAGCCGTAAATAACATTACAATCCTCAATTTCAATACGGAACTCTTTTTTTTCATGTATGCAATGAATTGGAATTACATGGTAAAAACCTTATCCCCGGCCATAACCTCCTGCCTTTCTTCATCAAATGTCACCCTCATGCCGGTATGCAGGGCGGCTGTGGTCATTATAACCGCAATGGAATGCTGATAGCCCGCCATCACATCGGCATTCGGTGTTTTCCGGCTGCGGATGCATTCCATCCAGTTGCGCATGTGGGCCGAAGTCATGGGATCGGAGCCGGTATTGGCACTGGTTGAGGAGGTCACAGAAGGCAGATCAAAGGGTTCAAGCAGGTTGGCAGGCAGGTTCATGGCACGGGCATATTCCTCTGTGAGGCCGCCCTCCGGTGTTACCCTGTTCTTGTCGAGGTTGAGGCACCCGCCATTGGAAAAGTACAGTTCTTTAACACCCCCGGCTTCATTGTGCATACGGGATGTATACAATACCTGAAAACCCTGTCTGGGATCATCAGGCGGACCGTACTCAAAAACAGCAGTCATGGTATCGAAATTCTTTCGCCCGTCCTTCCAGACATATACACCTCCGTTGGCTGCAACACTGCGGGGATGACGCAGTCCGGTAAACCAGTGAACCGTATCAATCTGGTGGCACATCCATTGTCCGGGAATACCGGAAGAATATGGCCAGAATAGCCTGTACTCTAAATATTTACGTGGATCCCACGGTTCAAATGGACGGTTCATAAGGTACCGTTTCCAGTCCGTATCGCTTTCCCTTATGGAATCGGTCAGTAAGGGGCGTCTCCAACGCCCGGGCTGATTGACATTCCATGTCATTTCGACCATGGTGACAGGGCCAAATTTACCGGATCGCAGGTATTCATTGGCAGCCATATAATTCAACCCGCTTCGGCGCTGTGAGCCAACCTGCACGACCTTTCCGGTCTCCTTCACGGCCTTCAGCGCCACACGGCTGTCTTCCATGGTTTCAGCAAATGGTTTTTCCACATAGGCATCACAACCTGCCCTTACGGCCTCAGCCAGGTGAAGGGCATGCTGAAAATCAGCCGTGCTGATGATCACGGCATCAAGGTTCTTCCAGCTGTAAAGTTCATCATTATTGCGGGCCAGCTTTATCTCCGGGAAACGGCCTGCAAGTAACTCTTTTGCCTCATCCCTGCGCCGGTTCCAGAGATCGGAAACGGCTACAATCTCCATGTTCAGTTCAGAGGCATGATCGAGAAAGCATGGGTACAGGGAACTTCTGAAACGGTCGGAGAAGCCTATCACACCAACCCGCACACGGTCATTGGATCCTATAATTCGTCGATAACTGGCAGCTTTCAAACCCATTCCCCCTATGGTAGCACCTGCCATGACCAGGGTTGTTTTCCGGATAAAATCTCTTCTGGTAGACATTTTATAATTGTTTAATGAACCCATACACTATTCCATACATCTGTCAGACTGTTCATTCTTTAAATCTTCAAATCTTCAAATCTTCACATCACCCTCCCCACCCGTATCTTGATATTTTTGAACGACACTTCATTGCCATGATCCTGCAGCAGAATATGACCGGTTGCGGCTTCGCCGAATGCCGGCCACACCTTGTATTTACTTTCCGATACCAGTTGCCTGTATTCAGGACCTTTCCTTTCGTACTCCAGCACTTTCACTCCGTTAAGCCAGTGCTCCACATGGTTACCCTGTGACACAATACGGGCCCGGTTCCATTGTCCAACGGGAAAGACCAGTTTATTCTCCGCCTTAATCAGATCATACAGGGAGGCCAGGGTCCGGCTTCCTTCATGGTTGCCCAGTTTTGCATCGGGATGATTTTCGTCGTCAAGCAGCTGAAATTCAAGCCCTATGGCTGAGCCGGGATTATTTGCTTCCTGCTCGGTCACAAAGTATTTGATCCCACTGTTGGCGCCTTTGGTAAGTTTGAAATCCAGTTCAAACGTGAAATCGGAATACGTATCCGTTGTAACAATATCCCCTCCGTTCTGGGATTCTGTTCCTTCTGATGCCTGAACGGAGAGCACACCATTTCTTATCTCCCACCCTTTCTCAGGAAATCCTTCCTGGTAGGCACTTCTCCAACCTTTTGATGTCTGCCCGTCGAAAAGCAGTTTCCAGCCCTGTTCCTGTTCCTGGCGCGTAAGCCGGTTGTCGGTATTCATCACCTCAAGGTCCATGGGAAGCGCATATTTTTCAACCTCATGTGTGATGATCCGGATGTTTCTCCAGTGCACCTCCAAACCTTCCATTGCCGCATCATTGCCAATGGAATGTACCTGCAAACCAATAAAACCTGAGGGTGTCATATCGTCCACCAGGTTGGAAGCAGGGACACCGTTTACCCATACCTTAATGGAAGATCCATAGGCTTCGATACGGAATTTGTTCCATCCCTCAAAACGGTATGCGTTGCCTCCAGCCGTGTTGGAGGACAGATCGTACAACCATCCGCGCCGTGCTTCATCATAGATGCCGCCCGACCATCGTCTTTCGGGCCTGTTTTCTATTTCCACCTGGTACCCGTGAACACGGCCGTTCATGTATTCAGGATAGCAGTTGCTGCGGATCTGGACACCGGAATTCAGCACACTGTCTTTCATCACTTCAAATTCCAGGATAAAATCCGAAAAGTCCGCAGCGGTGCAAAGAAAGCTGTTGGGACTCCCGGTAACCGTGCGGCCAATGATCTCCCCGTTTTCAACACGATATACGGCTGATCCGTTCCGCAGTATCCAGCCTGAAAGATCTTTCCCGTTGAACAGTTCGACCCAGGGTTCTTCTGCCATGGCAGACGCGGAAAGAAAAAACGCAACGGAAAAGAAGAATCCGCCGTAAACAATCTTATTGACAAATGTTTTCATGATAATAGATTTTTTCAATATGGTATGAAACCTGCAGTGCCGTCATGAATTCCCCCTTATCCTTTCTTTTTTGAACCAAAAAGACGGAAACGGAACAAACCGGTTTTCTGCAAGAAATACATCAGCGATACATTGAGCACGCCCACGCCGTATTTCACGCTGCGTGCAATGTTGATAGAGGAGGCTTCCTCAAAATATTTCGTCGGACACGTAATCTCTGCTATCTCAAAACCCGCATAAAAGATCTGGGCCAGCAACTGATTATCGAATACAAAATCATCAGAATTGCTGTTGTAATCAACCGATTTCAGGACATTCGCGGTAAAAGCACGATACCCGGTATGGTATTCCGAGAGTTTCTGGTTCATGAGAATATTCTGGGTCATGGTCAGCAGCCGGTTGGCAATATACTTGTATACGGGCATGCCCCCCTTTCTGGCCCCTTTGCCCAGGATACGCGAGCCCAGGACCACTTCGTACAGACCGTTTGATATCAGATAGCACATGGAATGGATTAGCTTCGGTGTATACTGGTAGTCGGGGTGCAGCATGACCACAATATCCGATCCGATTTCCAGGGCTTTGTCATAGCATGATTTCTGGTTGCCACCGTATCCCTTGTTTTGAGCATGAACGACAATATGCTTTATCCCCAGTTGCCGCGCTTTTTCGATCGTTTTGTCGTGGCTGAGATCATCCACCAGTATCACGTTATCCACTATATCAAAAGGGATCTCACGGTAGGTTTGTTCCAGCGTTTTCTCTGCATTATAGGCCGGCAGCACAACGGTTATTGTTTTGTCACGAATCATGGGATCTCACATTTCAGGATAAAAATAGGCGAAAAACAAGAAAACAAACCATCGCGGAAGGTGAAAAATTGCAGAAGAATTTTTTTTAAATACCTTTGCTCTTCATAAAAACCCGGAAACAATGGATATCAAAGCACTTAAAATAGATTTTTCCCAACGTTACGGCCTTTCATCCACAGCTTCCTTTATATATTTCGCCCCCGGCAGGGTAAATCTCATTGGTGAGCACACCGACTACAACGGGGGGTACGTATTTCCCTGTGCCTTAAATTTCGGCACATACCTGGCGGTAAGAAAAAGCGATGACGATACGGTAAAGCTGGCATCACTGAATTTCGATTATACCGCCCAGGTAAAACTTTCGGAGATTCAAAGGAAACACGAAGACCAGTGGGTGAATTATCCGCTGGGTGTTATCAATGAATTCCTGAAACTTGGTGTGAAGATCAGCGGCTTTGAGATGCTGTATTACGGGAATGTCCCCAACGGAGCCGGACTTTCTTCATCGGCCTCCATTGAGATCGCAACAGCCCTGGCGATCAATGAGCTTTGTTATGCCGGCC
>JAGDMB010000389.1 GCA_017860375.1 Bacteroidota bacterium
TGAAATATTTTTCCCATAAGGTATTGCGCTGGACCCTGGTGCCCTGGGCCTTTGTCCTGGCTTTTATCCTCAATTTAGCCATGGTTTGGGGAAAACCGCTTTTCACTGACCTGTATGGAATTTTGTTCGTCTTGCAAATACTATTTTATGCAGCCGTTGTTTGCGGGGCTGTTTTTCATAATTTCCGTACCCGGCTGAAATTCCTTTTTGCACCTTATTATATGTTCGTAATGAATTATGCCATCGTTGCAGGCATGATTCGCTATTTTTCAGGCAACTATTCCGTGAAATGGGAAAAGGCAAAACGAAGCTGAGGATTCTCATTGCTTAATTTCCGGAACAAATGCTATTTTTACCAAAAATTAACCATACCGGTCAGCGTTTACTTTCTATATACCATGGGCAAGGTAAAAAATAACACCCTTATCGAACTGAACACCATCCCCGAAGCCATTGAAGACATCCGCCAGGGGAAGATTGTAATCGTTGTCGACGATGAGGATCGCGAAAACGAGGGGGATTTCATCTGTGCCGCGGAGCTTGTGACGCCTGAAATTGTGAATTTTATGGCCAAGCATGGACGTGGCCTTATTTGTGCGCCAATTCCTGAAAGACGTTGTGAAGAACTTGATCTTGAACTGATGGTCAGCACCAATACCTCCTTTCACAATACGCCTTTTACGGTTTCTGTCGATCTGCTCGGATATGGATGTACTACCGGCATCTCGGCCAGCGATCGCGCAAAAACGATCAGGGCCCTGGTGGATCCGGCTACAAAACCGGCTGACCTTGGCCGTCCCGGTCATATCTTTCCCTTAAAGGCAAAAACAAGGGGCGTGATACGCCGTCCCGGCCATACGGAAGCCGCGGTAGATCTTGTCCGCTTGGCGGGATTACAACCCGGAGGGGTCCTGGTGGAGATCATGAACGAGGATGGCAGTATGGCGCGCCTGCCTGAACTGGCTATAATTGCGAAAAAGTTCGACCTCAAGATCATCACCATTAAAAGCCTGATCGCTCATGTGCTGATGCAAGAAAGCCTGATCATCAAAGGCGGAAAAGCGAAACTTCCGACCCGATACGGTGTTTTTACCATTCTCTCTTTCATTCAGAAATCCAACCGGCTCGAACACGTTGCCCTGGTCAAGGGAAACTGGAATAAAGACGATGCCGTTTTGGTGCGTGTTCACAGTTCATGCATGACCGGGGATATCTTCGGCTCATACCGTTGTGATTGCGGCTCACAACTGCATGAGGCGATGCGGATGATTGAAAAGGAGGGCAGGGGAGTGATCATTTATATGAACCAGGAAGGACGCGGTATCGGGATATTCAATAAAATAAAGGCCTATCAGCTGCAGGACCAGGGAAGGGATACCGTGGAGGCAAACCTAGACCTGGGATTTGAAGAAGATGAAAGGGATTATGGAGTTGGCGCAAGCATCATGCATGAACTGAGCCTGGGGAAAGTCCGGTTGATTACCAACAATCCGATAAAGCGCGCTGGTCTTGAAGGATACGGAATTACAGTTGTCGAGAATGTTCCGCTCATCATCCCTCCCAATGAACACAATCTTGTCTACCTGAAAACCAAAAAGAACAAAATGGGACATCTGCTGGAATTGCTGGAAGACAATGATTTTAAAATTGATGCTTCATGAGTTCTTCCGACGGCTCCGGATATCCCCTGAAAAAGATGCGCATTGTTTTCATGGGCACTCCCGATTTTGCCGTGGCTTCCCTTCAACGCCTTATCGATGATGGGCAACAGGTAGTGGCTGTGGTTACCGCTCCCGACAAACCGGCCGGCCGGGGCAGGGAATTGCATGCATCGCCGGTAAAAGATTATGCTATTGCTTCCGGCATTCCATTGATGCAGCCTGCCAACCTGAAAGACGAACGCTTTATCGAAAAACTACGATCTTTTAGCCCCGACCTGCAGGTGGTTGTAGCATTCCGCATGCTACCGGAATCGGTCTGGAATGCGGCAAGGATCGGGACCATCAACCTGCATGCATCGCTTTTGCCTCAATACCGAGGAGCCGCTCCTATCAATTGGGCCATTATCAACGGGGAAAACACAACAGGAGTAACCACTTTCTTCATTAACCGGGAGATCGATACCGGGGAAATCCTGTTCCGGGAAGAAACCGGGATTCTGCCCGATGATACGGCAGGCACTTTGCATGACAGACTTAAGGAAATTGGTGCAGGGCTGCTTGTAAAAACAGTCAATGCAATTGCATCCGGAACCTATACGCTTCAGCCCCAATCCTCATTATCGGATGCGGATGCAGGCCCGCTGAAAACAGCACCGAAAATAAACAAGGAGGATTGCCGGATAAACTGGACCGCGTCGGTGGACCGGATTTATAATTTCATCCGGGGGTTAAGCCCTTACCCCGCGGCATGGTCGGAGTTGACAGGGGAAAACCGGGTAATTCCTGCAAAAGTATTCAGGGCAGAAGCAGTGAGGCAATTACATTCCTTACCCTGCGGTACCCTTGTTTCCGATGGAAAAACAATCCTGAAAGTGGCGGCCGGCGATGGTTTTATTGACCTGAAAGAACTTCAGCTGGCCGGAAAAAACAGGCTGGTTGTTGGCGAGTTTCTGAGGGGCTTTCCGGAAATTGCCCGGTACAGGTTTTCTGAAAAATAGGTATTGACTAACCGCACACTGATCACCGAACGCCGAACGCCGAACTTCCTACCTCTTACTGACCATACCGATTACCGTTCACCATCTTCACTCCTCCATCTCAAAATACATTTCCTCTCCATCCTCCAAGGGCCTGTCCTTGCCTGCAGGTTTGACCAGGCTGACCTTTGCCGGCTTAACCGCTTTCCGGAGCTGAAGGATTGTACCTGCCGGAGGTTCACTGTTCCATTCAAGCTGATTTTTTTGGTAGAGTTTTTCAAGCTTTATGCCATACAGCTGTGAGATGGAATACATCGTTTCACCCTCCTTCACCGTGTGGGTTTTATATCCGGGGGCGGCGGAATTTCGTTTGGGCTGAAGGTAGATGACCTGGCCGGAATC
>JAGDMB010000390.1 GCA_017860375.1 Bacteroidota bacterium
CTTCCCGACAGCCGTCGGGACGCTCTAGCCAACTGAGCTAATTCCCCAATAAATAATGAACTTGCGTAAGGTAATCTCAGTGAGCCATCCGGTCCTTTTCGAACCCCTGACCTTCCCGACAGTAGTCGGGACGCTCTAGCCAACTGAGCTAATTCCCCAAAATGCAATGAACTACTGAATATTTTTTGGCCTGACCTTCCCGACCGCCGTCGGGACGCTCTAGCCAACTGAGCTAATTCCCCGGCAATTTGTGCGTAAAAATATATAAAATATTCAATAATCAATACCGTATTATCCAGAATTCATTGACCGATTTGATTCTCTGCAGCGAAGACTTTAACCTTATCTTTTCCTCCATGTCAGCAGCAATGCCACGGTTACAAAGGCCATCAATACCATGAAGCTTGTATGAAGGGTCCGGAGTTCAGCGATAAGGCCTAATAATACAGGTCCGATAAGGAAACCGACATTGGCCGTGGCAGCTATAAATGAGACTCCATCAGCAGTCCGTATGCCTTCGATGCGGGAAGCCAGTCTGTATACTTCTGGAACAATAACTGAGAAACCAAGACCGATAATGAAGAATCCGGCAAGCGTTCCGGCAGGCCAGGCCATCAATACCAGGGAAAAACCTGCAAGGCTCGTAACAATGGCTATCCGAAGGAGTTTCCAGGATCCAAACCGGTGGCTGAGCACATCTCCTGTAAAACGGCCAAGGGTCATTCCGGCCGAAAACAGAGCATAACCGAAACCCAGGAACTGCCCCTTAAGCATCACGACTTTCTTAAGATACAGGGCACTCCAGTCGGCTATTGCGCCTTCCGTTACCATCATCAGCAATCCGATTGCAGCTATAACAAGCAATGGTCTGACGGGAAACCTGCCGTGCTTTTTCTTTTCGTGATGTTCACTGCGGATGAAATAGTATTCCTTTCTAAAATAAAGCTGAATGCCGATCAGAAGTGCCACAAGAATGGAAATATGCAGGATTGGTATTTTTAAAAGGCCGGCCATGAAACTTCCTGTGGAAGATCCTATAATTCCCCCGATACTCCAGAAGCCATGGCTGCCACTCATGATATTCATGCCGGCTTGTTTCTCGATCGTTGCTGTAAGCGAGTTGAGCGAAATGGAGAATACAGAGGTCATGGCGCCAAATAGAAATAAGGCAATACAAAAAAACGCATACGTTTGTGCCAAAAACAAGCCATACAGAGAAAGGGCATACAAAACAAAACCCATAAAAGCCTGACGTCCGACCCCCAACTTGTCCACCAATCTATTGCTGACCGGCAGCATGCAAAGTGATCCCATCGATGCAAAGAAAAGCGCACCACCGATTTTTCCTTCGGTGATGTTCAGTTTATCGGCAATGAAAGGAATATAGGTTACCCAGGTGCTGAAGATCAGGCTGAAACATGAATATAAAAATGCAGGAGCAAAGAATCTGCGGTTTTGAAAGAAGATCGTAAACGACAGCATGGTTGCAAAATAATGCGCGACAAAACTAACAACTTTTGGCATTATCCGTGCAGAAAAGGGTGTACCGAAACACTGTCCTCTGGCGGATAAAGCAGATGCCTGACTTTTTGGCATGCATTATTTTACTTGGCAGACATATTTTACATTAAAGCCAAATGGTTGCCCCTCCTTTTATCTTTTTTGAGCATTCCCGATAAAATAAATTAATTTTGAAATTCTTTCCTGTGCTCAAAAATGATTAAAACCCAGTCAAATTATATCAGAGCCTTAATTGCCCGGGGAGAAAATCAGCATCTCGATTTTAAATTTGAAATTTCGGATGCCCGGAAGATTGCCAGGACATTGTCTGCATTTGCCAATTCCGAAGGCGGAAAGCTGTTGATTGGCGTAAAGGATAATGGGGTCATTACAGGCATCCGAACCGATGAAGAAGAATATATGATTGAATCGGCAGCGCATTTGTATTGTAAGCCTGCAATTGATTATAAACTTAAAAAATGGAACGTTGACGGACGATGGGTGTTGGAAGCTACCATCCGAAAAAGCCCGAACAGACCGCATTATGCAAAAGATGATGAAGGCAACTGGATCGCTTTTATCCGGGTGGCAGACCAGAATTTGCAGGTGAACCGGGTATTATTGAAGGTCTGGAACAACAAAAACAGCAAAAGGGGTACATTGTTAAAATACGGCAATGAAGAAAAATCACTGATCACCTATCTTGAAAAGAATCCGTATATTACCCTTTCAAAATTCACAAAGATAGCACACACCAGCAGGCATATTGCAGAAACCATTCTGGTTAAGATGATCACTCTGAATGTCCTTGATGTTGAGGTCACCGAAAAGGCAGTGATGTATAAGCTTAGACCGGAATACTGCCATGCGGACGACGGCGACTGAAGAAGGTGGGGTCATTCCTCAGCAGGAAGAATTGAATTTTGGCATAATTTATGATAGATATATATATAAATATATAAATAAGAGTGATTTTTATTACTTTTGGAGGTTCAATACTGAATTATGTTCAGTGTGAGCGTGCAAAGAATAACGACTAACAATAGTATCATGAAGAAATTAATGTTCTTTTTCACTGCCGGAATTTTTCTGACTTTACAGGCATGCAACAGCCAGCCTGAATCCAAAACGGTAAAAACCGATCCATCTTCCGGGACGGTCAAAACTCAGGCGGCTGAAGCCGAAAGCAACACCAGCAGGATTTCAGATGAAGCCGCTGTGATGGCTCCCGTGCATATTACAAAGGATGATTTTCTGACGAAGATCATGGATTATGAAAAAAATTCGACCGAATGGATATATAAGGGCAGTTTACCCTGTTTGATTGATTTTTATGCGGACTGGTGTGCTCCCTGTCGTCAGACCGCTCCTATCCTTGATGAACTTGCGCGTGAATATTCAGGAAAGATCGTTGTCTATAAGGTGGATGTTCAGAAGGAAAAGGAATTGGCCTCGGTATTTGGCATTCAAAGCATACCGGCTTTCCTATTCTGTCCCATGCAGGGAAATCCTTCCATGTCA
>JAGDMB010000391.1 GCA_017860375.1 Bacteroidota bacterium
CCAGGTGTTTAACAGCCTCGTAACCTCTGATGGTTCGGTTTATTTCATTGTTCAGATGAATATCAAAAAATACAATCCGGAAACCAATGATTTTGAGGTTTTTGCCCCTGAGGGGATCTTCCGGTTCTTTCAGTTTACCGAATTGTTTGAAGACAGCCAAAAGAACCTGTGGATTGGAACTCAAAACGGAGGGTTATACAAATACATTTCCAAGACCGGAAAATTCGAGTTCTATGACACCAAAAACGGTCTGGCCGGTAACTGGATCAGCGCCATCACGGAAGACCGGATGCAAAACATCTGGGTAGGCCACTGGAATCTGGACAAAAGCATGGGAGGCATCACCAGAATCGGAAAGGATGGAATGCAGGTCTATAACACATACAATGGACTGCACGATAACCTGATCTGGTGCATCCGTGAGGATGCCGAAGGAAATATGCTTATCGGCACAACCGATCACGGGCTCGATATTTTCAAGGGAGAGCAGTTTACTTCCATAACCACCTCCGATGGCCTGAAGAATAACTATGTATGGTCAATCCTTCAGGATGAAAAGGGACAAATCTGGTTCGGGACTGATGAAGGAATTACGGTTTTCAACAACGACAAGGAGAACAGCGTTTTCATTCATTACAATCAGAAGGGAAATTTTATCAGCAATGAGGTACACTTTCTGAAGGCAGACAGGAAAAAGAATATCTGGATAGGAACAGCGGATCAGGGATTGCTCCTCTTCGACACACGGCAGAACCGGTTTTTCAGTCAGCCTGATTTCAACAGCATGCTGGGCAGTCACCTTAGTGTTTTAGCCATGGAAATTGACCAAAACGATCATCTTTGGGTAGGAACCCTGGACGGCCTGTTTGAATTTGACCTGACAAAAAATGCGTACATTCAACGTTACGACCAGGGAACTTCCGGACTACCCGGAAATGAAATTTCGGCTTTGTTTGTCGATTCTAAAAATGCACTTTGGATGGGCGCCCGGTATAAAGGATTGGCAAAAATCACAAAGGACGGCACCCGCCTGATCAGCCTGAAAGGAGATATTACACCCGCTTCCATAACGGAAGATAAACAGGGTAACATTTGGATAGGCACTGAGAAAGGTATTTATGTGTTTCATGATTCCATAATAAAACATTACTCTGTGGATGACGGATTGCTGTCGAATATTATCAATATTCTCGTTGTGGATAATAAAAACAACATATACGCCGGTTCTAACAAAGGACTCAATATTATTAACCTGCAGAACAACCAGTTATTTACGTATACAAAAAAGAACGGCTTTACGGGCATTGAAACAAAAAACAATGCGGGATTTAAGGACCGCAATGGCAACATCTGGATCGGAACTGCAAGCGGGGCTATTTTATGCAATACCTCCCTGTTCAAACCTTCCTTCTCCGAACCGCTTATCCAGATAACCGATTTCTCCGTCAACCGTGTGAACCGGGAAATGAGGCCGAATCTCAGGCTCCGGAGCAATGAAAATGATATCATTTTCCGCTTTATCAGCATCAGCCTGTCAAATCCCGATGCAGTCCGGTACCGGGTATTGCTCAAAGGATTTGATGAGGAATGGCGGGATATTGTAGGAGATGATAATTCGGTGGTTTATAATAAATTGCCCCCCGGAAGGTATACGTTCAATGTGATTGCAAAAAACAATGATGGCGTATGGAATTCAATACCGGCGCAATACAGTTTCATTATCCTGGCTCCTCTTTATAAACGTGCATGGTTCCTGACCATGATGGGTCTGCTGATCCTGGTGGGGATCATTGCGTACATTAAAACAAGGGAACGCAACCTTATACGGGAAAAGCGTGTGCTTGAAACGCGTGTAAAAGACCGTACCCTTGCCCTTTCAGAGGCGAATGAACAGCTGGCCATGAAAAACAAGGATATCCTCGACAGCATCACCTATGCAAAACGCATCCAGCTTTCCATATTGCCGCCCGAAATACCGTTTGACAATGTGTTTATTCTTTTTAAACCCAAGGATATTGTAAGCGGTGATTTTTACTGGGTGACCACGGCCGGGGGCAAGGAATTTCTGGCTGCGGTTGACTGTACCGGCCATGGTGTGCCCGGTGCTTTCATGTCGTTCATCGGGTATACCTCACTCAATAAAATTGTGATCGAACAGGGCATCTACCAGCCTGCAACCATATTAAACCGCCTGAATGAAGAAGTTGCGCATACCCTTCACCAGAAAGGAGAGGATATTGTGAATGACGGGATGGACATTGCGCTGATAGCCTATGATCCTGCCACCAACCAGCTTGAATATGCCGGCGCTTTTAATCCGCTGGTGCTGATACGGAAAGGGGAGATCCTCGAGACCAAAGCAGATCGTTTCGCCATAGGAAGGGCAACCGGTAAAGACAAGCAGTTTACGAACCATGTCGTTCCGCTGGAAAAGAATGATGCCGTATATTTGTATTCTGACGGGTATGGCGACCAGTTTGGCGGTCCTGAAGGCAAGAAATTTAAAACTTCAAACCTGAAGGAACTTTTCGTTTCGATTCAAAACAAAAGTATGGAACAACAACGCGAGGAGCTGGACATTACCATTGAAAAATGGCGTCAGGGGCATGAACAGATTGACGACATCCTGGTTATGGGAAGAAAATTTGCATAAGAACCGGCCGATTAACCTGCTTTTGTAAGTATCCTGGGCATGACAAGCGCCTTCACTGCCTCATAGATTCCGTCGGCATCAAAACCACATTCATTGTATAATTCCTGCTGCGTTCCCTGTTCAATAAACCGGTCAGGCACACCAAGGCGCCTTACATTCGCCGAAAAGCCATGTTCACACATGAATTCAAGGATAGCCGATCCGAAACCACCGGAAATTACACCATCTTCGACGGTAATTATCCGGCTGAAAGTTTTGAAGATTCTATGCAGGCAATCCTCATCCAAAGGTTTGATAAACCTCATATCGATGTGTTCAGCCGTGATGTTCTCTGCCATGAGCCGTTCCACCGCCTCCTTAGCGAAAA
>JAGDMB010000392.1 GCA_017860375.1 Bacteroidota bacterium
TGCCATGCATGCGCTGCTTTCGAAACCGGAAGCTTTCGGGGGATACATTATGATCGATCCTTCCTTCTGGTATGGTTCGAACAGGATGATTTCCCGTGCAGGAGATTTTTTCAGCCGGCAGACAACTCTTCCGAAAAGCATTTATATTGCCGGTATTGAAGGAAATGCATGGCAATTCATGGGAAATCACGCCATGGACAGCTTGTTAAAGATTGCGGCACCCCGGGACCTCCAGTGGAAAACCTATGCCTATGCCAATGAAAATCATGGATCGGTGACTTTTAAGACCATATACGACGGGTTGCGGTTCATCTTCAGCGATTACAACAACAACATCGGTGATCTGATACCCCTTAAAGGAATGATCGTAAAAGATAAAATGTACGATGTAACCCTGTTCACCAGTCTCAAAACATTATACTACACAACGGACGGGACAAGACCTTTGGCCGGCGCGCAGAAACTGGAAGCAGACACCACCGGAAAAGCTGTCATACACATTGTTAAACCCACTACACTGAATATCGTGGCTTCCACCCGGTATGAATCTTTGCGAATGATTACGGGAGAATACAAAGCGGGAAATCCTGTTGAACCCGCAAAAAAAACCGGTAAACTGCTAAACGGGCTCCGGTATAAAGCCTTTGAAGGAACCTGGGACAGCCTGCCTGATTTTTCAAAACTGAAGCCTTATGCCACAGGCATAGTAAAGAACTTTGCATTTCCCGATTCTGCCAAAAAAGACAATTTCGGAGTTCAGTACGACGGATACCTGTATGCCGGTGAAGAAGGATATTATGATATTGGTTTGAATTCCGATGACGGTTCGCGTTTGCTCCTTAACAATGAACTTCTTCTTGACAATGACGGATTGCACGCAGCCGGTTCCTGGCGGACGTACAGAACATACTTAAAAAAAGGCTACCATGCAATCCATGTTGATTTCTTTGAAAAGACGGGAGAGGAAGTACTGGGACTCGAGTTTATAAAATATCCCTGGGCCGGTGAACCCGACGGGAAAATCGAGGATGTGTTGTTGTTTTATGCAGAATGATGCTGTGTAACGGAAGAAGCCCGGGGGGAAACCAACCGGTTGAAAATGAAATCAAGGCTTATTGCATTCAGGAAAAACGGGTATTCCAAGTGACCGTTTAATAAAAAAGCCTGACCAGATGATTTCCGGTTTGCCTGTTTCAGCATTGGCAACCAATTCACCAGTATATTGGGGTGAGATTGCTATTTTTCTGACAACCCTTCTTCGGGCTTGGGGGTGGAAGGTTTCTGAGTTTTGGGTTTCGGGGTTTTCTTTACTTTCTTAACCTTCTTTTCTTTTTTAACAGGCACTGCAACCTTTAATCCCTTCCTGAAAGCTTTTTTAACTTCTTTACGGCTTACTGCAAGCTTTGTAACCTTGGTCTCCAATTCCTTTTTTCGCTTTTTCAGGTCCTTTTTTAACTTTTGTATCGCCTTTTGTAAACCGACTGCTGCTTTCAAATCGGATGTCATGGTTTGCAGCGGTTTCTTTAATGACTTGAGCTTAGCAGCTTTCTTATTCCTTTTTACGGATTTCACCAGGAGGGAAGCCTCACTGATTTTAACTGCAATGGATTTGTTTTTCATGAATAAAATACATTAAAAATTTTTCCCTAAGATAGGCAATTATTCCGACTGATTTATGATAAAATCAGGGTTATGTTGTCGTCATAAAATCACAAGAATCCGACAGCGCGATCAATATCCAATACCGCAGGAAGGTCTATTGGGTATACCCCACCGTTTGTGCCATAACAATCACCTGCTGATCACTGAGTTTCAGCAATCCTTTCAGTTCATCGCTCTGGAATGATCCGCGGACCACACTGCCAAGCCCTTCGGATGTACAATACAGGTATATATTTTGCGCACATGCGCCGGCGGTGAAGGCAGCATTTACCAAAGCTCCAGTTTCATCGGTTGAGGCGGCTCTGCTTTTGTCGCAAACGTACAGGATATTCACCGCAGCGTCTTTCACAAAAGGCTGGCCTCCTGTTTTTGCCCGTATATCTTCGGTTGATATACCGATCAGAGAATTTTTTACCGCATCATACAGGTATACTCCCCTGGCGGTTGTGATGTATAGGTCAATTTCCTGCTTGTTGCGCGCTGACGGCGATGTTCGCCTGCCATCGGGCCGGTTGATTCCATTGGCAGCCCAGAGCATGTCCGACAATTGCTGAAGCGTCAATTCCTTTTCGGTAAAATTGCGGGATGAGTGCCGGTCATTAAGGGCTTGCATGAGGGGTTTTCCGCCCTGTCTGACCGGGTCGGGCATTGGAATGGTATCCGCATGCTGTGCAACAGACAACTGAGTGAAAAGAACAAGGGAGCCAAGAAAACAAAAGTGTTTCATAACGGAATGGTATTATTTTCACCGAAAATACAAAAAGTGCGGTAAACCTTTTAACCCTGCTTGATTTTTTTATACATTATAAATTCAAATAGTTGAGGGTATTATTTTGGAACCGGATCGATATACAGGGAACGAAAACACCTTTCATGCCTTTGCTGTGTGCCTTATCGGATTCTCTAAACCGGTTTCATTCCGGTATTTCATGTTCGCTTTTCTTTTTGTATATTGCACTTGGATTAAACGTTGCTTTATGATCACGATTCATACGGAATACATTGGAAGTCTGAGGACCAAAGCGGTACACCTGAAATCAGGCAACGAGCTGGTCACGGATGCTCCGGTGGATAACAAAGGCCGGGGCGAGGCATTTTCACCCACCGACCTGCTTGCCGCTTCGCTGGGGAGCTGCATGATAACCATCGCCGGGATGGCGGCACAGGAACATGGGTTCTCCATTGACGGAACAACGATCGACATTACCAAGATCATGGCCAGTGATCCGCGGCGTGTGGCCGAAGTGATCGTGGAACTGCATTTTCCGAAAAACAATTTCACCGAAAAGCAGAAAAAAATAATACAGGTTGCCTGCCTGAACTGCCCGGTGGCCAAAAGCCTGCATCCTGACCTGAA
>JAGDMB010000393.1 GCA_017860375.1 Bacteroidota bacterium
CAGCCTCTACCTGGTGAATTTTCCGGAGACGATAGTGGAGATATGAAATCACAGATGGACAGATTGACAGATTTACAGATTTACAAGTTTACAGATTTACAGATTGACGAGTTTACGGATTGACAGATTCAAAGATTGACCGATTATTTTTGTACATTTAATTAAATAATGAAGTGCGCAACCATCCAGATCAAATTTGTATCTTGTATTTGCTATCAAAACATGACGCCATGAAGAAACTGTTCGTTTTGCTATTGGTAACCGGACTATTTTTCCTGTATACCTGTGAAAAGGACAAGGAGGAAGCACCCAGGCTGAATCATGCTGAAACCCTGTATGGAGGATGCAACAATGGATTTGAAAAAACTACGTCGCTTGATGGGGAAAACGACACGGTCATATTGTCTATTGCAAACGATACGCTAAACATCCATGTGGGCGTCAACTATATTTGTTGCGCCACCTTTGAAGGAAAGTCGGAATACGAAGGTGATACCCTTCTGATCACGGTTTCGGATGTCTGTACGGAGGACGACATTTGCTATTGCCATTGCATGTGCTATTATACATTTGATTTCCGGTATACCGGTCTTGAAACCGGTGATTATCCCTGCAAAATACAGCTGTGGGATGCCATGGAGAAAAAATTCATTGTATTGTTTGCAGGCACCATCACGATCCAAAGCCTGTAAAACCGTTTGCCGGGGATGACCGCTTTCTTGTATTATCCTCGTGAGCCGATGCGGTATTGTTTCACTTGTAACCGATCATTTCATGTAGTATCTTTAAGGGCACAAATCAACCTGTATCATGATTGAAAGTTACGGATTGCCGGGGCTTCTTGCACAGAATCTCGGCAGTGAAAAACGTGATTTTGCCGTAATGGCTACCCGAAGTCAGCCCCTTAAAATGTCGCTGGCGGTGATCGTGTTTGGCACTATCTGGCTTGCCTTTACCAGCATTTTCGTAATCGCCTTCCTGGGTCCGGTCTTTGCCGGCAGGGAAGTTCATTTTCTATCCAACGATGTGCCCGTTGTCGCCGGTCCCGGTAACCTTAGACCCCTTCTGCTTCCGGCCCTTATCATTGGTATATTTGTACTGGTGGGGCTGGGTATGCTGAGCTGGGGGCTTCGCATGTTGCTTAAGAAGGGTGGGTATTTTGTCGGAACGCCGACAAGGCTGGTGCATTTCAGCAATGGCACAATCCGCTCCATTGACTGGGAGCAGTTTTCCGGTGATATTGAGGTGGGCGGAAACGAACAGAAAGGGAATATCTCGCTGGGTTTGCGGACCGGCAAAATGGTCAGCCAGAAAAACGGTCCTGACCGGTATGTGCCCGACACAATTTATATTTCCGGAATTCCGGACGTGTTCAAAGTGGAACAGATATGCCGGATGCGTATCAAGGAAAACGACCCCACACCCTCACCCGCATAAGCACAAAATACCGCTGTTTTCTGTTATTCATGATTCAATGCAGGTGCAAAACCATCGGGTCTCCTTGCCATCATGCTTTTTTTTTCTACATTTAAGCCCTGAAAGGATGCTGCATGCAAAAAGGGGAATGCGATACTGCCACTTGCCGTTCTTTCAGTTACAACAGGGTTGCCTATTTTTACCGGTATGAAGAAAATTCTGGGAATTTCAGCCTTTTATCATGACGCTGCAGCCGCATTGCTGGTTGATGGTTTCATTGTTGCCGCAGCACAGGAAGAAAGATTTACACGCAAAAAGCATACGCCTGACTTTCCGGTGCATGCGATCCGGTATTGTTTGGAATCCTCCGGATGCAGCATTGACGATCTGGATGCCATAGTTTTTTATGATAAGCCCCTTTTGAAATTTGAAAGACTGCTGGAAACCTATTATGCATTTGCGCCCAGAGGACTTGCATCCTTTCTTACCGCCATACCGGTATGGCTAAAGGAAAAGATGTTCTTAAAAAAACTGATTTATGACGGCTTGTCCGGGATTGAAAAATACGATAAGAAAAAGCTTACGCTTTTATTTCCTGAACATCATTTATCCCATGCGGCGAGTGCTTTTTATCCATCGCCTTTCGCCGAGGCAGCCATATTGACCATTGATGGTGTAGGCGAATGGGCAACCGCATCCATTTGTCACGGCAAAGGCAATACAATAACGATGCTTAAGGAAATGCGTTTCCCCCACTCGGTAGGACTTCTTTACTCGGCTTTTACCTACTATCTTGGTTTCAGGGTAAATTCAGGTGAGTACAAATTAATGGGACTTGCCCCCTATGGAAATCCGGCTGCAGAGCAAACCCATGCCTTCATCCGCTTAATAAAGGATCAACTTGTTTCCATAAAAGACGACGGTTCCGTTTGGTTAAATCAGGATTATTTCAATTATGCGACCGGGCTCAGAATGGTCAGGGAGAAAAAATGGGAAAAACTTTTTGGTTTCCCCAGAATTGAACCCGACGGCAAAATTGAACAGAAACATTGCAATCTGGCTTATGCCATCCAGCATGTAACCGAAGAAATCGTCATGAAGATGGCCAAAGAAGCCAAAAGAATCACCGGCTCCGATACCCTGTGTCTGGCAGGGGGTGTTGCCCTGAATTGCGTAGCCAACGGGAAACTGATAAAAGAAAATATTTTTCAAAATGTTTTTATACAGCCTGCAGCCGGCGATGCAGGCGGTGCCCTTGGTGCCGCGCAAATTGCAGCCTACATGTATTTCGGGCAGGAGCGTTTAATGCACGGGGGAAGCGATTCCATGCAGGGATCCTTTCTTGGCCCTGATTTTTCGGAAAAGGAAGTGGTACTTTGTTTTAAAAAGAACAAAGCGGTTTACCACAAATATGAACGGTTTGAGGATTTGTGCGGGGAAGTTGCAGATCGGATCGATCAGGGTAACGTGGTCGGATGGTTCCAGGGAAGGATGGAGTTCGGCCCCAGGGCATTGGGGAACCGAAGTATACTGGGAGACGCACGAAATGTTGACATGCAGAAGAAGCTGAACCTGAAAATAAAATACAGGGAGGGGTTCAG
>JAGDMB010000394.1 GCA_017860375.1 Bacteroidota bacterium
GTGATTAACCCATTCACCGCATGATCATAACGCGTACACCCTTCCGGATCAGCTTTGTGGGCGGAGGTTCCGATATGGAAACCTTTTATTCCCGTCACCAGGGAGCTGTGCTCTCCACTTCCATCAACAAATACATGTACATTTCCACCCACCGGTTCTTCTTTCCTGACCAGATAAGGGTGAAATATTCGCAGACTGAAACGGTGGACAAACTGGAAGACCTCAAGCACCCTTTGCTGCGTGAGGCCATGCTGAAAACGGGTGTGCAGGGCGGTATTGAAATAAGTTCCATTGCCGATATTCCGGCCGGTACGGGTATGGGTTCCTCCTCTTCCTTCACGGTAGGCACCCTCCATAACCTGTATGCGGTGAAACGGCAATATATAACGCATGAGACCCTGGCGAGAGAAGCTTGTGAAATTGAGATAGAAAAACTGGGCGAGCCCATTGGAAAGCAGGATCAGTATGCCGCTGCTTTTGGCGGTCTGAATGTAATTTATTTCAACACCGACGGCAGTGTGCGGATTGAACCCCTGAACATAAAAAACGATGTTTACCTTCAGCTGCAACGCAACCTGGTCATGTTTTACACAGGTAATCAGCGAAAGGCTTCCGATATTCTGAAGGAACAAAAGCAGAATGTCTCACAGACTGAAAAATTCAATACCCTGAAGTCAATGGTACTTCTGGTGTCTGACCTTCGCAACAGCCTTTATACGGAACGGCTGGATGATTTTGGCAGGATACTGCATGAAAACTGGATCCTGAAACAAAAGCTTGCTTCCCAGATCAGCAACAGCGAAATTGAAAAAATATACCAGACGGGGATCTCCCACGGTGCAACCGGTGGTAAACTGCTGGGAGCGGGCGGGGGAGGATTTATGCTCTTTTATTGCGAGGAGAAAAAACAGCAAAAGCTGATGGATCATCTGAAACCTCTCAGGAAACTTGATTTCTCTTTTGACCGTGAAGGTTCCAAATTAATTTATTATGCTGATGAAGAATTCTGAATTTACGAATTATTTTTCCCGGTTGTCGGAAACACTCAACAAACTTGACATACCAGTCATTGAACAATTCGTTGATGCCCTGCTTCAGGCGCGTGATAACGAAAATACCGTGTTCATTTTCGGGAACGGCGGAAGTGCAGCAACTGCTTCGCATGTGACGGGTGATTTTCTGAAAGGCATATCCTTTGAGCTCGATAAACGTTTCAGGGTGATTTGCCTGAGCGATAATACGGCAGGTATTACGGCCATATCCAATGATCTTGGCTATGAGGATATATTTGTGGAACAGCTGAAGGTTTTTCTTAAAAAGAACGACCTGGTTATCGGCATATCGGGCAGCGGGAATTCCGTCAATGTAGTGAAAGCCTTGGAATATGCCGGCATGCAGGGAGCCAAAACAGTGGCGATGTGCGGATTCCAGGGAGGCAGGATCAAAAAACTGGCAGACCTGGTCATCCATGTTCCGATTGACGATATGGAGATCACGGAAGACATCCATATCATCATTTTTCACGCCATTAAACAGGTTTTAATTAAAAAACTGAAAGGCGACAATTTCTCCATGGGCAGTATATACGACGCGAGGGTAAAAAAATAGGGACAGGTGCTGTTTCAGTTTGAAGCCGAAAAGTTGTATACCCTATGCAGTACCAGCGTATTCCCATATTTGGTGCGGCTGCGGGAAATAATGCTGATTCTTTCCCTGGTGGCACGTCCCTTGGGGACTGTGTAATATAAAGAGGCCACCCCGTCACGGGAAAAGATAAGGGGAGTTTTTGCGTCAAGGTATTTGCCCTCTTTCAACTCTCCCTTATAAAACTGTACATCCTTTGTTTTGTCAGAGAGGGATATTCTAATTTCGATCTTGTTGAACAACGAAAGTTGATCCAATTCTTTGACCACAATGGTAGGTTGTTTAATCAGCATACCGTTCTCGTCATATTCTTTCAACCCGACAGCGGGTTCTCCCTTATTAAAGAAAACCTCAGCCTGAAGTTTGCCCCCCGGCCAGTAGGTTTTTACAATGCTGTCGACGCGGCCGTTGACGTATGTCATCTCGCGGTACAGCTGTCCGTCGGAATAATACAACGTTGCCGGGCCATTCTGCTGATCGTTTTTGTAAAGTGCCCTGGCGGTAACCTTATTATTCTTTGCATTATAGTTAATCATCCAACCTTCATATTTGTCATCCACCAGTTCAGCTGTGGATACGAGTCTTCCCCTTTCGTCGTAGTTTTTTGTAATCCCGTTCCGCATGCTGTTCTTTACCTGTATCTCTGATTTAAGCGTACCGTCGGGATAATATTCCGTAACAATATCCTCGTTTTTAGGACTGCATGAAATCCAAAGTGCCGTGAAGGCCAGGCTGACAATTACCGATCTCTTTTTCATATCCGATTCAGAATTGATGGAACAATTTTATTATGGGTGGAACAATTTGATTGACTAAGATACTGAATTCTTCTTCTTCTTCCCCATCCCTTTCAGAAGACTGGTCACCAGCAGCAATACCACCAGCAAAGAAAAGAACCGCGCAACCCTGCCGGTATAATCGCCGTACTTCACATAGAAAGTGAGGCTGTCGTTGGCATTGATCGTGTCTTTGATTGCTCCCCGTTGCCACCAGGTAAGTTTTTGCAAAACCTCGCCCTTCTGATTGATGAAGCAGGAGATTCCCGTGTTGGCAGAACGGGCAACACTTCTGCGGGTTTCAATTGCCCTGACGCTTGAAAAGGCGTTGTGCTGGTGATAACCGGGCGTATCACCCCACCATCCGTCATTTGTCACCACAAAAATAAGGTTGGCTCCCTTTTTTATATAGCCGTTAACAAACTCACCGTATACCGATTCGTAGCAGATAACAGGCGCAACCCTTACGGAATCGGAAGCGGACAAAAAAGTGCCGCGTTCTTCCTGCGTGCCCCAGCCTCGGAATGTCCCGCCAAGACGGAGGGTTAATTTCTCGAGCGGTTTCAGCAGCCGGGTATAGGGCATCTTCTCCAC
>JAGDMB010000090.1 GCA_017860375.1 Bacteroidota bacterium
ACAACGATAAAGAAATGCCGCAGCATCTCAAAGAGATCCGGATGATAGGTCTCCAATGGTTTTTCGTTCAACAGGTATTTATGCACGACAGGTCCGGTTCCGAAGGGTACGCGAAGAGACGGACGGGGGGAGGGTATGACACGGGTGGTATTGATCTCAAAAAAGTTGCCAAGGGGAAAGATCTTATGAAGAAAATAGAAATCCTCACCCGATTTTCTCCGGTTCATGCCTCCTTGTTTTGCATAGGAGGATGCTTTTACTGCATAGCAGGAACCCACCGTATGGTAGGCATAGGGGAAACCGGCAAAACGCAATGCCTGGATATAATAACGCAGGTGAAGCTCATATTGAATAATTCCCTGGTAGATGGGACCGGCGAATTCATGGCCTGAAACGGGGTGTTCAAAATATACATTGAATCCGTCAGCCTGTGGATACCGGTTAAGAAACTTTTCCGTTTCCGTGAAGTAAGTAGGATCACAAAGGCAATCGGCATCAAGTGAAAAAATCAGGCCCCCGGGCTTCCCTAAGCGGTTGAAACGCCAGACCGCTTCGTCCATCCCTATCTTGCGGGCCATTCCCACGCCGGCATGCCGGAAGGGAAGATCGGTGGCATCGAGGGTGTAAACCCGGAATCGATCTTCATGATGTGTTTTACACCAGGTGGCTATTTCCAGCAATGTGTTTTGGTTGACGGCACGGATCTCATTTGTGGCTGTTTCAGGTGCATTTACCACAACGATCACTTCCACGGCACCGGCAGGTCGCATGCAATGCCAGAGTGAATCAAGCACCTGTTGGATATTCTCTTCGTTACAGGCGGGAATTACAACCGTGTACTGCAATGCATCCGAAGGAGGCTGAGGGATATGGAGAGGTATGCCTTGTTGCTTGCTGAAATAAGCATCCGCAAAGGACATATGCGTTATTTCTTCGGGGTATCTTTAACCCGGCTGTATTTTTCGTTAAGGCCCTGCGTGATTTCCTTGGTAATATCCAGACTGGTGCTGCCGTAAAATATGCTTCCTCCCACCAGGCGGTTTGCAAATACGTACCGGTAGTTGTATTTAGGCTGGACCTCTTTGAGGTATTCCGTGATGCTGTTCAATACCAGATTGACCGTCACCTGTTCCTGTTCTGAAAGTTCCAGCTGTTTGTCCTGCTGTAATTTCAACAGGTTCTGCTGCTGATTGTATAATTGTTGCTGAATCTGCTGGTCTTCTGCACGGGTAATAAGGCCCCTCTGGACTTTATACTGATAATCGTTTACATCTTTCTGATAGATCCTCTGTTTTGAAGTGAGCTCCGCTTCCGATATTTTTGCCTTTCTTTCAAATTCATCGTTATAGTCCTTATACATCTGGTAGTTGTTCAGCACCGAATCGATATCAATAAAAACGATATCCCCGCCGGTGGCATCTGATCCGCCAGTCATTTCAGTGTTTGCACCTGAAATGCGGTGAGATTTTCCACCCGTAAAATAAAGGATGTACAGAACCAGAACAGCAATAAAACTGACCACACTCAGTATTAAAGGAAGCTTTTTCATGGATGTTGAGTTTTAATAAGGCCACAAATATAGAAGGAATCTATCAATAAAAAAAGGTGACCCCAATCAAAACTGGAAAGGGAACCGCTGTAAGGGCAGCGGCTGATTTCAGCGATGGGCCTTTACAGCATAGCGGGAGGAATGAAAACCGCTGTAAGGGCAGCGGCTGATTTCAGCGAGGGGCCCTGACAGCGTAGCGGGAGGAATGAAAACCGCGGTAAGGGCTCCCAATCAAAACTCAGGACAGGGTACGCTGCCCCGTTTCTTGCGGCGGGGCATCAGGAATTTGTAACTGACGGAAATCTCGTGCGACCCGATGGCATGGGCGATCAGGTTGGATATGGTGACATCGTAACTGTAACCGATATTAAAGTAGGTGGTCTTGTATCCCAGCAATATCACAAAAGCATCGCCGCGGTCGGAGTTGAATGGAGGAATGCCCCGGTACCAAAGGCCCAGGACCAGGGGATTCTTATGCCAGTAAACCCCGAGATCTAGCTGGTTATAATGGGCCTGGGACTTGAAAAGGAATGCCAGGGTCATGGTCTCATCCACGGGTTTAAGCAGCCGGCCTTTTCTGACCAGCTCAACGCCGCCGTATACGGATACCTTTATCGGAACCGTTTCTTTATCGGCGTAAAGCGATACATCCGGCTTCAGAAGATGATCCACGGTGGTGCCAGCCCATATCCGTTTCGAATACACCAGGGTGGACAGGGCCAGGTCGACATCACGTGCCCTGTCAAGGGATGAGGGCAGAAATGTGCTGGGAGCATCCGGGTTCTGGTTCATCAGCTGGTCGACAAACTTTAGCTGGTTAAAGGAAAGTCCGGTCTCACGGTAGGAAAAATAAAGTCCGGGTCGCACGTTCACTGTCCTCTTGATGGTTAAATTATAGGAATACTGAATGCCCAGGCTGAAGGTGCCCAGGTCACCGGTCCCTGCCACATCGCGGTAGGCAAGAACTCCTACCCCGCTGTTAAACGGACTGAAATAATGATCATAGGAAAAGCTGTAGGTCATAAAAGTTGCCGGAAGTGCCACCCACTGATCCCTGAAATTGGCACACAACCTGCTTCCCCCTGTGGCTCCGGCAAAAGAAGGAGCCAGGTACAGCGGATTGGAGTAAAACTGCGAGAACTGTGGATCCTGGCCGAAACCTCTAATCACACTGATCAGCGTCAGTAAAGAGAACGATATGTAAAATCGGCGCATTCAGGTAGTATTTCGGGTGGACGGTCCAAAGGCATTCAGGCATTGTTCTGAAAGAAAAAATCGTCCGCTTCCAAACGGGTTAAAAATTAAATATTTATGGTATGAAAATCGCATGGTCTGGCGTGTTAGTTATGAAAACTTTCTTTACTGGTTCCGTTCCTCCCCAACCAGAAGCGTAACGTTACCGGCCTCTGTATAAGGTTTCCCGTCGGTGAAGGTCACGTTCACCTTCCATACATAGACATCCTGCTTGGCCGGTTGTCCTTTTACATAGCCGTTCCAGCCTTTGTTGACATCTTCACTCACCCAGATCAGTTCACCCCAGCGGTTATAGATCTCGAGCTTGTATTTTTTCACCCCGCTGGAGATGGGTCTGAAGACCCGCTCGTCCGGTATATTCGGATCATAATATTCACTGGCGGGTCCCGACGGATAGACCACAATGGCATCAGGGAATACGATCAGCCTCGATCCCACAACGGTTACAGGTGTCGGAGAAGCCAGCGTGTCAAAACACCCGTCAACCGATTCCGCAATCAGAACAGGCCAGTACTGACCGGTTGCTGTATATATGTGAGCGGGTTCAAATTCGGTTGAATAGATCTCATCATCGAAATCCCACCAGTAATGAATACCGTTAAAGGTGGTATTGAAGAACTTAACCGTTGTTTCCTTTTCGTTCTGGCTTGCCAGCATTACCGTGTCGGGTGCAAAAGCAAAGCTGACGACCGGTTTCGGGAATACGGTCACTTGCTTGTAATCCCAGTTTGATCCGCCATCCCCGCTTACGGTAAGCCTTATCATATAAATGCCGGCGGTATCGAAGACTATGGAGGACGGGTATTCCTCAGTGGAAGTCATGCCCTGGTAACTGAAATCCCACCGGTAACTGTCGTCGTAAATGTATTTGGTGGTGGAGGGAAATTCCACTTCAAGGGGCATACAGCCTTCGATGTCCGGGCCCAGGTCGACCTGGGGCAGAGGCGGATTGATTACCACATACCGTTCAACGGTATCGCTGCATTCCGGGTGTGATTCGTTGCGGACCGTCATGATGATCACGATCCGGCTGCCGTTGTGAATGTCACCCCATGTGGTATAATCCTTGACAAAAGAAGGGGCAGATTCCGCGGATGTTGTGCCGTCGCCGAAATTCCATGCATAGGTCCATGCAGGCTGATTCACCGTATAATTGCTGATCGTTACCGGGGTGATGTCGGTGGCGGTATTATAATCCTGAACCACCGGGTCAGGCATGAATTCACCGGTAGGCTTCGCGTAGACCGTCACCTGCTTCACCGTGTCGTCGGAACAGCCGTTGACGGAAAAGGCCTGGAAACGTATGGTGTAGGTTCTATCAGAAGCGGTTTCGTTCACAAACCGGTAGTAAGGATCCTGGTAATTGCTGAATACCTTGTCGTCCACATACCAGTAATACTCATTCTCGTTGGTGGCGGTTCCGTCAAAGTTTACCTCCAACGGATTGCAGCCGCTCCAGGCGGATGCGGTAAAATCAACCTCCACATCGGGATAGATCTGAACCGGTTTGACAGCAGTATCGCCGCAAAGGTATTCTGTGGTGACAATCAGCCGGATCTGCCTTTCAATAACAGCAGATCCTTCATTGTCGAATACCTGTGACGGATTCTTAGCGGTACTGGTAACGCCGTTGTCAAAATCCCATGCATAACTGAGATTTGTGCCTTTGGAATTATCCGTGAATTCTAAAGTGAACGGAGGACAGTCAATGGTGACCGGGTAGGTGAAATCGGCCATCGGTTTCGGATGGACAGTGACCGGAATGGATACCGTGCTGTCACAGCCATAGGAAGACACCGCCGTAAGGGCAACCGTGTAAGTCTCATTTGTCGTCTGGCTGTAATTTTCAAACGAATGAACGGGACTTTTTTCCACCGATGTGGAACCATCCCCGAAATCCCATTGATAGGTAAGTGGAACAGCCGGTCCGGAATTATTTTTAAAGACCGAGTTGTGCGGATAGCAAAATTCGGCATCATCGATGCTGAAAGCAGCCCTCACCTGGGGATATACGATGATCTCTTCCGCCCACGACGTATCGCATCCCTGTGCATTGGTTACGGTCAGCATGATCTCCCGGGTGAAAGTGGCATTGCCGGTATTGGAAAAGGTATGGGTAAACCTGCTGTCGGGCTTGTCCTCATCGGTAGTGCCGTCATTTTCATAGTCCCAGTAATAATGAGTGATGGCGCCTCTTGAATTGCTGCGGTCTATTTCAAAGAGTTCATCCGAACAGATCGCCGGTCGGTCAATCGTGAAATTGGCATAGATATAAGGGTAAACTTCTATGCGCACGGTAGTGTCATCATAACATCCATATTGAGAGGTAGCCGCAAGCTGCACATCATGAAAAGCATTTGCGGAAGTCGTATTGGAAAAGGTATGCGCTTCCGGGGTCACTTTATTGGAATACCGGCCATCGTCAAAATCCCAGAAGAACGAAGTACCCGGGATGATGTTGGTATGATTTTCAAATCTTACGGACAGCGGCTGGCATCCGTTGATATGATCGGGAGTGAAGCGGGCGAATATTTCCGGGAATACGGTGATGGTATCGCGTTTCACTGCTTCACAGCCATGGCTGTTCAATGCACGGAGACGGATCTCATATTCCTGAGCCGAAAGCGTGGTATTGTGGTAAACGGGTATATTGGGGTCGCTGAAATTATGCAATACCAGTGAGTCGGTTGGTGTATAGTTCCAGATGAAATCCGTAATACCGCCTGAAGAGAAATTATCGACCCTGATTTTAAATGGTGAGCAGCTGTCGAGCCGGCTTATGGAGAAATCAGCCATTACTGCCGAATACACCTGCACCGGTTTGGTCATACTGCTGTCGCAGCCGACCGGGTTGGTCACCGTAAGGGTCACGTAATAGGTAGTATCCCAGGCCGTATTGTTCTGATATAACTTTGGAGGAGGATCCTTACTGGTCGAGAAGGTATTATTTCCGAAATCCCAGTTGTAAATCACATTTTTCCCTTTGGAATCATTGATAAAAGAAACCAGCAATGGATTGCATCCCACGTTCGGAGTGCCGAAATCAAAGTCTGCAGCCACCTGCGGGAAAAGCAAAATGGACCGCTGCATGGAGTCAGCACAACCGTATGGGTTGGAGGCCCGCATTTTAATATAATAAGTCGTGTCGTTGTCGGTGTTGTTTTCAAATGTATGGGGAAGGGTGCCCGGCACATAGGTAATATCCGAGGTGCCGTCCCCAAAATCCCAGTCAAACCGGCTCCCTCCAAGGGATACATTCGAAAGGTCAACGGCAACAGGAGAACAATTATTCTGAAAATCAATTGAAAAATTAGCTTTTACAAAGGGGTGTACGGTAATTGCATCGGTGAAAGTATCACTGCAGAAATAATCCGAATTGGTAACCAACGTTATCGTATAATTTACGTTATTCAGTGAGCGGTTGAAATAACGATGGGTAAACCCGGTTCCAAGGGTATCAACAAACGAAATACCATCACCCAGGTCCCAATCATGCACCAGATTGTAACCGACAGAATTATTAATAAAACTCACATCAACAGAGTCACAAACCGCCATTTCAGATTTTAAGAAATTGGCATGCACCTCGGGGAAAATGACCATTCGTTTGGGAATGGCTGTATCAGGACAATTGTACGTATTTAATCCAACCATTCCAATGTAAAGGCTATCCGGATTGGGCTGGGTGGAATCGGTGTGGTTGAATGGAAAGATAAATTTGTCCGTTTTTATAAAGGTGCTGTCGTAATAAGATTGGTTTTTGTCATAGAGCGACCAGTGATACGTATTCACGCCAACGGAACCGCTTGGGTTAACATGCGAAACAAAAGGAGAACAACCAATCAGGTTATCAATCCCGAAAGCAGCTTTTATGTATGGATGGACCGTTACAGGATAATAGGCTGTATCGGTGCAGCCTGAAATTGAAAAAGCAATAAGCTTGACATTATGGGTAAAATCCGTTTGTTTCCCATTAATAAAAGTATGAACAGGATTCGGTATGTAGGTTTGGAGGTAGGTATCAAAATCCCAGAAGGAGTTGAGCGTATCGATGAAACCGATCGATGTATCATTGAATTTTACAGTGAGCGGATTACATCCGATATTGGTATCGGCCAGAAAACCGGCTTTGACGTTGGGAAGTATGGTTATTGTATTAACCCTTTCACTGGGACATTCACCGAAAGGTGCCCAGGCATATAATTTCACGGTGTAATACTGGGCCGTATCCGTAATGTTTTCCGGGAAAAGATGATGGAATGGATTCGTAAGCAGAACCTGGTTGATGGTATCGGTATTTTTATGAGCGTAATCAAAATCCCATAACATGCTTTCAGCCAAACTGAAATCAGTACGGTTAGTAAATTCCGGGTTATAAGGGGAACAACCGACCGGATTGGATATGTCAAAATTGGCAACAGGTTTCAGGTAAACCCTGGGTGAAACGAATATGGTGGTGTCGCCAAAACAGTCTCTGGCAATAGTAACTTTAAATTTATAGGGGTGTGCGGGTGTTGTGGGGGCGGGCGGGTAGAAATAAACCTCGTTGGATGTCGTGCTGCTCAGGTAGGCAACGTCTCCTGGAAAATCAACAGCTGCCCATTTATAAGACAGTCCGCCTTCGACTGCAAACATAATCGGATCAAGACTGCAATAGGTTTTCTTTGCAGGCGCCTTTGGTCCACCGATACCTGCACTACCTCTGTAAGAACTGTAATCCGAGAAGTAACCGTATTTTCCGCCGGTATTGGAAGCGCCATTCTGAATGCCCAGGTGAAACAAAGCAACGGGATTATAAATGGTGGCTGTCGTGCCAGCACCAATACGGGTCGTGAAAAAATTTGCCACGGCAGGATCGGACCAACGTAATACGGCCCAGGTACTATCCGGAATAAAATCAAAATAGGTTTTTGGAACAGCGTATGTATTTGCCCCTATAATCAAAGAACAGTTTTCGATGCTTTTATTTTTTAACGGACTTGCTGGGTTCGTCACATTTCGAAGCATCAGGTTAATCTGCAGCTGGTCGCCGCTGTAATTGTTACGGGTGAAAGTCACGGTGTGTGAACCCGTACATCCGTCGATCGTAGGTAAAGTGGCACCTCCCAATTCGCCGCCTCCACCTGTTCCACTGAAATGGTTAATATAAACTGGATTTGAACACGATATGCGTGTGGTTGCAACTGTAACATCTTCATAATATACTTGTCCCGCATTTATGGTAGTTTTATATACTCCGTTCACCGATATCTGGGTGTTGTTGGTAATAGCCGTTATAAAGAACTTTTCACCGCCGTCATCACCCACATAAATATTGCCTTTCATAACAATGTAATTCAACCCGATAAGGGTTGTCGGAATCAATTGGTCACCACAAATATCCCAGCTATAGCTGGACGCAGTATTTCTTTTTCGAATGGAGTCATCGTACCACGTTATGGCAATTTTTCTGTCAGAGGTTACGTGCACTC
>JAGDMB010000395.1 GCA_017860375.1 Bacteroidota bacterium
TGGTTACAAACCCGGTAATGTCTTAAATACAGAATTTCAATTTATTATGGATAATTCTTTTAAATGTAGTTTTTAATTAAAAGCCGGTAAAGGCATTATTTTAACAACGGCAGGAGCCCGTACGAATGTTAGTACTTAAAAAGCAGATAATTAATGGCTTATATTTCTGAATTTTCCGGCATTCATGTTGATAATTATTTGCACCCCGGCCCGGATAGAATCTCACGGGGGATCAATTGCAGCGGCAAAAAGAAGAGGATGACGAGATCCCGGCAGCAATTAAAACCGACCTTTCCCTGTTCGGGGGAAGGGCGACATTATTCCACGCGAAGCCAGGTATTGTCCGTCAACAGTTTTCGCGTAACGAAGCGCACCGGAAGCCATGCCGCCAGAAAACCGATCAGGATGACCGTAATTCCGGTGGCAGCAACATCGGCTGCTTTCACCAGTACAGGATACGCATCGATAATAAAAGTGCCGGATCCCTGCAGTTTAATGGGTTCAAACCGTATCTGCAGCCAGCAAATCAGCAGCCCGGCAGCAAGTCCCGCAAGAGCACCGCCAACCGATACAAGCCATCCTTCAAAGAGGAAAATTCTTTTTATGACCCGGGTGGATGCGCCCAGGTTGCGCAGGGTAAGGATATCCGTTCTTTTCTCCAGGATGAGCATGGTAAGGGTGCCAATTATATTGAATGAGGCCACAATGAGGATGAACATCAGTATAAGGAAGATCGCCCATTTTTCCATCTGCATGGTTTTATAGAACACCTCATTTTGCTGGTACCGGTTTTGCACCAGGAAATCATTTCCCAGGGCGAGCTGAACTTCCTGCCGGATCTTTTTCGCGTTCGCACCGGGATCCAGCTTTATCTCAAGGGCTGTGAGCCTGCCGGGGTATTCAAAAAGGTCCTGGGCAAAGCTGAGGGGGACGATGATGTATTTTGAATCATAATCCTGCTCGATCATAAATACGCCTGAAACAGATAGAAACTTCCTGTTAATGGATCGTTCAGGGTCCAATGAAACCTTACCCGCACGCTTGGGAACATAAATGCCCATCTGACGGGGTGAATTCAGCATTACATTCAGAAATACATTGATTCCCTGGCCGATGATGGCATAGGACTGGTTTTGATCCGACAACCGGAATTCGCCCGCAGCCATCATGCTGTCAATCCCGGAAACCCCGGTATAGTTCTCACTCACTCCTTTCACGATGGCAACGGTCTGTCGTTCGTCATACCGCAGGAGGGCTTTTTCTTCCAGAACAGTGGCCAAGGCAGCGATGCCCTGAATGGACCGAATGCGGTTCAGCTGTGTGGCATCCGGGGCAAAGGTTTTTCCTTCGGCAAGGATTACTTTCAGGTCAGGATTGAAGGAATTGATCAGTGATTTTACCACGTTGTCGAATCCATTGAATACAGAAAGGACGACAATGAGGGCCATTGTTCCAACGGCAATTCCGGCAAGGGATATGGATGCAATGATGTTGATCGCATTGTGCGATTTTTTTGCGATCAGGTAACGCTTTGCTATATAGAACGGAAAATTCACAATGCTTCGGAAATGCAACGATTATTCTTCAGGATTTGAGCAGTTTCTCGATGCGATCGGCATAATCAATGGAGTCGTCGCGGTAAAAAACAAGTTCAGGGATTATCCTCACCTGGTGTCGGATCTTTTGGCTCAACCCATTGCGGATAATTTTGGTATGCTGGGTAATGACAGGAAGAAAATCCTCTTTTTCCTTAAGCGGGAAGATACTTACATATACTTTAGCCAGCGAAAGATCGGGAGAAATCCTGACCTGGGTAACGGTGATCATTTTTCCCTGAAAGTAAGTCCGGCTTTCGGTCTGGAAAAAGGATGCGAGCTCTTTCTGAATCAACCTTGATACTTTATTTTGACGCAATGAATCCATAGGTCTGGCAAATTAGTGCGGGTCTTTAAAAGAAAGACCCGGCGGTAAAAATAAGAAATCCCGGACGAACCGAAAAAAAATAAAGGTTTTAAATGAACGATGCCTTTTTGTCGTAACATTTTATAGTTTTGTGACCTGGATCCGGAATTTGCAACTGTCAAACAGCATCAATGAATAAAAAGCGCGTTTTATCATGCATTCAGCCCACGGGAGATATCCATATCGGTAATTATTTCGGGGCTGTAAGGAATTGGGTGAACATTCAGGACCGGTACGATTGTGTATACGGGGTGGTCGACCTGCATGCCATGACCATGCCCTATTCGTCCAAAGATCTGCGGCAGAATACCCTGAATATGTTTGCGGATCTGATCGCAGCCGGACTGGATCCGGAACGGTCTGTTCTGTTTGTTCAGTCGCTTGTGCCCCAGCATACCGAACTCACCTGGATATTCAGCTGCGTAACCTCCTTTGGTGAATTATCGCGGATGACGCAATTCAAGGATAAGGCCGACCAGCTGGAATCAAGTGGCAGAAACAACTTCGTTTCGGCCGGACTGTTTACCTATCCGGTATTGCAAGCCGCGGACATACTGATATACAAAGCTGATTTTGTTCCGGTGGGGAAGGATCAGGAGCAACACCTTGAGCTTTCGCGCAACATAGCGATTCGGTTCAATAACCAGTTCGGGGAATACTTCCCTGAGCCAAAACCGCTGTATACCGAAGTACCCAAGCTGATGTCCCTGGCGGATCCCGGTAAGAAAATGAGCAAAAGCCTTGGCGATAAGCATTATATCGGATTGTTCGAACCGGAGGACAGCATCCGGAAGAAAGTAAAGAGTGCCGTTACCGATACCGGGGGCCAGGCCGGGGAAACAATGAGCCCTGGGGTGATGAATCTTTTCACCATCATAAAAGCGTGTGAAAGGATGGATGCCTTCAATGCCCTCATGGACGAACACAACCGTGGGACCCTGAAATACAAGGATCTTAAAGAGACGGCAGCAGAGGCACTGGTTGAAATTACGCGTCCGCTCAGGCTGAAACGTGAAGAATTAAGGAAAAATCCCGGAGAAATTA
>JAGDMB010000396.1 GCA_017860375.1 Bacteroidota bacterium
ATAAAAGGGCTTCAGCTTGGTTTTGTGAATGTTACGGATACTCTTGATAAAGGAATACCTCTTGGCTTTGTATCGATAGTAAAAGTAGGCGGTTACCGGGCCCTGGAATTTTCCCTGACAGAAATGTTCCCTGTAAACCTGTCTTTTAAGATTGGTATAAAAAAGCTCTATTCATTTTTTACCGCATCATATAATCCTGATTGGGGAAAAGAGTTTGCGGCCGGTATAGGATTGGGATCGATATTGTCTTTAAATGAATCAATTTACTTTAATCCGGAATTGTCGGTTCAGAGTCCGATTGTCAATGAAAACCCGAATAACCGGCAAATTGTAAGCTTTGCGGCAAATATGGGTTATTGCGTAAGTAAAAAAGTGAACCTGGCAATTGGTCCCTCAGTTGTATGGAATCATGCAGGCAACCCTGATGACCTGGAGCCACCTTTTTTTTCGGTTTACAGGTATGAAATCGATGATAGCAATGATTTGATTATTGGATTGCGGATTGCGTTAAGATACAACCTTTCTGACTGAAACTTCCGGGTATATTTGTTGGCGGCAGGATCAATATATGGATTTATTGTCTCCTGCAGTAATGAGATCCATTTCTGAAATGATAAGGGAATTTAATTAAGAATGAAATAACAGTTTAAAACATGTACAATAAAAAAAATATGAAAAACCTTCCTTTTACACTGATTTTAATTCCGCTGCTGTTTTCATGTAAACAGTCGGTCGACATTGATGCTGCCAGGAATGAGATCCTTCAAACCGAAAAGGCATTTGAAAAAATGGCTTCTGAGAAAGGTCAGTCAGCGGCATTTTACTATTTCGCAGCCGAAAACGCCGTAATCCGGAGAGGGAATGACTCACTGATCTTTGGCAAAGAGAGCATTAAAAACTATTATGATAAAAATGCCAATCCAAACGCAAAACTAAACTGGACTCCTGATTTTATTGGCGTTTCAGATTGTGGAACACTCGGATACACTTATGGCAAATATGTATTCTCGGTTCAGGACTCTTCCGGTAAGAACATCGAACATACAGGTGTATTCCATACTGTCTGGAAAAAACAAAACAACGACTGGCGATATGTCTGGGACTAGTTATGTATAGTAACTCTGCCGCCGGTTCCCTGCTACCATACGTATGTACCGACAGCGTCTGGATTAAGTTTTATGCCGGCATATTTCCCATTCCACTGGATAGTGAATGAATTTGTAGAATAAGTGTCATTTACTACTATCAGAACAGTTTTCCCTTCAGGCGTCCTGAATGCCACATTGGAAAGGATCTCCATATTTTCATTAATTGCCGTGCGGAATACACCCGGCCGTTGTTCATCTTCATAAAGACCGACAGTTTTATCTCCCCTGTTTGTTGATGCTATCCTTACAGAACCCGGACGAACGAATTTCGAAGCATGAGCTATTGTGTAATATGCAATATTTCGTGATACAATATCACCGTTAATAGTGATCGCACCCTGACACATCGAACACCCTCCGTTATCGGTATGCGGATCGTTCAGCGGATCAGCGGCAAGATTCCACAATATCACATTCCTGCTCCAGTTCTGAGTGGTCCTTAATATCAGGTTTTTAACAGGATTAACGATATTGATTTCCGGACTCCCCGGTCTTTCAACTACCATCTGCTCCGTGAAATAGAGGTTCTTGTCAGGACGGGCAATATGCATCAGGCTCAATGCCGCTGCGACATCGCCCACATAATTATGGAACCCTGAGCCGTCGGCATATTTTGCCACTTCCGGATCATTCAGGAGAGACAGAGGATAATCGGGCCTGTCGCCGTTATGATCGAAAAGAATGATCTTTGTTTTTATCCCTGCTTTTTCAAAAGCCGGCCCTAAATTGTTCTTTATAAACTCAGCCTGTTCATTTTCGAACCAGGTCATACTGGGGGTGTTATTGGAATTTACCGGTTCATTCTGAATTGTTATTGCATCAATGGTAATCCCCGCATTTTTCATCGCCTGTACATATTTTACAAAATATAAGGCGTATACTCCGTAACATTCTCTCTTCAGCCTTCCTCCCCGGACATCATTATTTGTTTTCATCCATGCCGGAGCTGAC
Organism: Bacteroidota bacterium; assembly: GCA_017860375.1. GTDB lineage: Bacteria > Bacteroidota > Bacteroidia > Bacteroidales > UBA10428 > UBA5072. Next base: position 2,100 of record JAGDMB010000396.1, read on the forward strand.
CATGGACTGCCAAGTATCTTAATGGCCGGATTTATGGCCAGGATTTCCTTCATTACAGGAATTACATCGTTATAATCCCGGGCAAGGTTGAATTTTTTAAGTTCAAAATCCGTTTCTTCCTTCTGCAGATCATCATATGAAAAAACAAAACTGTTAAGGTCAGATGCTCCGATTGACAATCGAATGTAGCTTACGCCAATATTTTTCTCATCCCAGGCAAAAAGTTCTTTCAGAATTTTTGCCCTTTCACCTGAGCTCATTTTCATCAGGAGTTCAGCACTGCCTCCTGTAAGGGCAAAGCCAAAACCATCGATGGTTTGCATCTGGTGCGAATCATCAATTATGATTGTTGAGCCGCCACGGCTGCTATTCTTTTCTGAGAAGGTTATTTCAGGCTGTTTCTCAAATAATGCAGAACGGTCAGGATTTGTAATCCACGATTCTATCCGTTCAGGCTGGGCAAAAATTAAGTTTGCATTCAATGCTGCAAAAGCGAGCAGCGCTATTCTTAATGAAACTACTGGCATTGGAATAAAATTATTGATGTTCATAGATGATTCAGTCAGATATCTTTGAAGTATACCAAAGTTATTACTTTTTATTCATCTTTTGGAGGGGCAAAAGAACCGGAGCGAAGCGGAGCTCGGCGTAGCCAAATGAACAGATTGGTTAATGTAAAAAGAGGGCAAGACTTTAAAACCGGAGCTGCCGTTGGATGCTGATGGTAATCTGAATTCTAATAACTGAAATCCACAATTGCTTTTCCTTTTTCTTTGGTCATATCAATCTCTTTTGAAATGCCATTGACGGTTACTTTGTATTTTCCAAAGAAGGCTGGTGTTGAGAAAGTTCCGTCGCTGCCTGCGGTTCCGGATTCTCTGGTCCACCACTCA
>JAGDMB010000397.1 GCA_017860375.1 Bacteroidota bacterium
GAAAAGCCTCATCAGCACCAATATGGCGGACAAGGGCAATGCCCATAGCGAATACCTGGGACCTTTGTCCGAATCAGGCCTGTTCGGGATGCTTTCCTTCATTGCAATTGTCGTTGCAACACTTATTACCGGATTTAGTACCTACCGGAAACTCAGGGATAGGTGGCACAGAGTTGTTTTATTGTCCGCCATTCTCGGACTGATCACTTATTATGTCCACGGTATTTTGAATAACTTTCTGGATACGGATAAGGCTTCGGCGCCTTTCTGGGGGTTTACAGCCATCATTGTTGCCCTGAACATCTATTCCAAAGGGGCTGAAAAAAACACAACCGGAAGTTTAACTGCACCGGAAAGTGAAAAGAGCATAAAAGTTTAGAATAATTCCATTCCGAGAATGGAAATATCATCCACAATAGCGGCATTCCCTTCAAGGATTCCCTGCTTCTTTATGATGGTCTGTATATTTTCCTCGATCGAGTGATTATTCATAATGCATTCCTCGATCTCCTTGGTCCCGAAAGAGATCTTCTTACCGTCAATCAGCTCAATCAAACCATCGGTATAACACAAAAGTTTGGAAGGTTCTTCAATGGTGATCGAACCTTTCCGGATAAGCGGAATTTCGTCCAGCATCCCGATACCCACACAACCTTTATTGAGAAATTGCAGCTCTTTGCTTTTCATCAGGTACAACATGGGCTGATTATGGCCGGCATTGATATATTCCAGCTCCCGGGTTTTATAATTGAACTTGGCAATGAAAAGGGTAATGAATTTTTCGCCGTTTGTCGCCGCCATCACCCTTTCATTCAGCTTTTCCATAAGGGCATCCAGCGTAACATCATGCGTGAAAAGCGCACGGAGGTTTGCCTGAAAATTAGACATCAGCAGGGCTGCTGACATACCTTTACCGGAAACATCGGATATACAGAATCCAAATTCATTCCTGCCGAGGGGAATATAGTCATAATAGTCACCTCCCACCTCATAATGCGGATGATAAAAACTGGTCATGTATATCTTGTCATTCCTTGGTAATACAGAAGGATTGGGAATGAGCATATTCTGCATTTTTGAGGCAAGTTCCAGCTCCTTTTTCATGGCCGCCTGCCGAAGGCTTTCCTTAAAGAGGCGCCGATTCTCGATAGCAACAACAATGATGTTGGTGAGGGTCTGGATAAAATTAAGGTGTTTGATGATGGGAGCGACACCGGGACCTTCTTCAATATCGCCAATGATCACATAGGCTATGGGTACGTCTTTGTTAATTACGGGGATAACGATATCAAAGGCTTCCAGCATCTTATTGGGATTGGATGTATTGATGGAAATTTCCTTAATGGGAAGAAGGTCTCTTTCCACATCAATAGCCATATAAGACTTTCCGACTTCGCCTGATCTCAGAACGCATTTCCATTTTTCTTCGAAAATGAAAAGCAATACTTTTTGAATGCTCAAATCCTGTGTGAGATGGTCTTCAAAGATTTTCAGCAAATCCTCCTGGGGTAGGTTTGCATTGATAGCCAGCGTAATCTCCTGCAGCCATTGAAGCTTGAATGTGGTAACCTGCAGACGGCTGCCGGATTCTTTACTATGTTTACTGCCTTCCATAAGGGGATGGTGCTTGACTATCAAAGCTAATGAAATATTTACAAAAAGAAAAACACAATTGCAGTCTGAAGTCCAGACGTGACCGACCGGGATCTATTCTGAAAGTATATCCAGGCGATAGGGAAGATTGGCATATTGATCGATATCGCAGCGCAGGGAACCTACAATGAGTTCAAAACGCACCCTGACAGGAATAAAGTTCGGATCGTCGGTGAACCAGGCGGACATGTCATCCTCCGATTTAAAGACCCGGCCCGGTTCTACGATAGGATCAAACCGGTGACACCGGATCTTTCCGTACTTGGTTTTGATGATTTCTTTTCCTTTGTATCGCAGGTGGAAGGGATATATTTCATCGTCCCAGAAGGTGACTACCTGGATAATGTCACCGGGTCTAAAGTAGCTGGGATCGAGACTGCGCAGGTAATAAAGGGAAGAAAGGATGTCAAGGATTCCCGGAAGAGTTTTATACAGGGAATCGGTTTTGGAGCTGAAAACCGATGTATCCCTGTGGTTAAAATACAGTTCACAATACGAGGTGTAATTGCCTTCTTTTACATTGCGTATGGCTTTATGCGGCAAACTTGAATTCATGTCAAAATAACTCTCAAAAATATCTTTGACGCTGTATAATTTTTCAGCCAGTCCTACTGTCTGGGCTGTGACTTTGGCATAGTATACAGGTTCATTCTGGTAAATGGCCTGCTGCAGATAAATCTCAGCCTTACCTGCCTGGATCACTCCAAATTTCAAAGAGTACGTAAGCTTTTCACCCGGAAGGTATGCTTTCGATTTTGCCGGTACTGCCCTGGCCTGACCAAGGACTGTAAGGCAATTGAACAAGGTCAGAAGGGCGAAAAGACTTATTTTTAATTTTATTTCCATTTTACAAACCAGCCATACGGATTAGAACATTCATTTTCACTTTTTATTTTGCCTGCCCGTGAAATTGATTTTTACGGGATGCAGTCGTTATAAAATCCTTCAAATAATGAGGTTCGAAGTACGCAATGTCTTCATAACAGCCCTCATGAAACAGCCGGTAAGATTGAGCTGCCATTGCGGTGGTGGAAGGATATATGCCTTCGATCCAGTATGCATTCTTTTGGGTTATCATGTCACGGCATTTTGAAGCACCTGATCCGAAGAAAACAATGGAATGTGATGTGAGTATGGATGAAAATGTATCGGCACGAATCACCACGGCGGTTTCATTTTCCAATCGTTTTCCTGATGAATTGAATTGGGCCATATACACTTCCATTCTCCGGGCATCAAGCATTGGACATAAAATAGTATTGGCATTTAAGGGAATGGGGAGTTTTTCAATTTCCATCTTTTGCAGGGCGAAACGAACCATGGT
>JAGDMB010000398.1 GCA_017860375.1 Bacteroidota bacterium
GAATCCCAGGCTGCCTGACCGACGTACACCTCCTTGTTGATATACATTTTGGCGAGAAACATCCGGGCGGCATCACGGTTGGGAACACCGTAATCGGCATCGGCACGTTCAGGCATGTCTTCCAGGATCATTTTTATATCGGTAACAATGAAGTTGAACGTTTCCGTGCGGCTCAGATAAAAAGGATTCGTTGTATAATCGGTACTGAACGGATCACGGTAAGGTGTAACTCCATATAAATCCATGATGCAATACATATAGAAGTCACGCAGAAACCTGAGCATAGCCCTGTATTCTGTAACCTCAGCCGAAACATTTTCATCGGTACCCAATACGGAAATCCCGAAATTTGCAGCCGCAATCGCCGTATTCAGGCGGTTCCATGTCGAAGCTACGTCGCGGTGGACGGGTGTCCATTCCAGCAGCCATTGATCCTGCCATACGCCTCCGTCCAACCAGTCCGTTCCCCGTGTGGGGAAACACAATTCGTCCGAGCAGGCTTCCTGAAGCCCCCAGAAGGATTCACGAAACCAGAGTCCCCTCAGCTGGCCAAGTGCCGGGGCTATTAAATTGGGTATCAGGGTAGGATCCTCGAGAAGAGTCTCAGCAGTGACCTTATCTTTAGGGACCTCTTCGAGGTCGGTACATGAGCTGATAAACAAGCTGCTTAAAAATAAAGCAGCAAATGCACTATAAAATATTTTCTTTTTCATGATAATCATATTATGCTGTTAAAAGGTAACGTTGAGTCCAAATAATACCGTTCTTGCTTTCGGATAGTTGGTGATATCAATACCCAGTGAACGAACACCATTCATATCGGCTGAGGAGGACACATCCGGGTCATACCCGCTGTAATTCGTAAGCACAAAAAGATTGGATCCGGAAACGTACACCCGCAGATTTTTCATCCAGTCTATTTTCCCGAGTTTCACATTGTATCCGAGGGTTGCACTTGATAACCGAAGGTAAGATCCGTCTTCAAGATACCGGTCGGAAACCTTCGGCGTATAGGAAAAACTAACTTCATCGGCCACAAAGTCATACAAGGCATTCTTTGACTGTTTCAGATTTGGTTTATCCAGCAGCAATGCCGTATTATTGAAAATCTTATTGCCATAGACCGCATCAATAAAGAAACCAAAGTCAACGTTTTTATACCGGAATGTATTGTTCAGACCGAACGTAAATTTAGGCAATGCCGATCCGATGAACATCAATGAATCACCGACACCCGATGGATTCTTGACGTAATAGATCTTGCCTTTATTGTCGATGGAATCCATCTTGACCATGTAAAAGGAGGCCATGGGCTGTCCGTTGGCATAGGCCTGACAATAGGCGCCTGTCATACCCTGTCCGTCAACGCTTCCCGTTTGAATTATGGAAGCATCATCATCCAGAATATTCTCCGCCACGTTCATAATGGTGGTAAAATTGAAATTCACATTCCACGAGAAGTCGCTCTTATTGATAATAAAAGCATCGAGACCCACTTCAATTCCATTATTCAGGACGTATCCGTCTTCGAGATTGGAAACAAAAGTACTGGTGGGTGACAAGGGTTTTGTGGGTTTTCCCAATGCAGATCAGGTTGGGGGGTTTTATCAATTTTGAAGCCGGGGACCGGAACGTGGTTAATAATGGCGGTGGAATTGTCATCCTCCGAAAGCAGAAAGGTAGAATTATCCGTTCCGATCTCGGAGTTACCGGTCATGCCCCAGCCCAGTCTTAATTTTAAATTGCTGAATACCTTCTGGTTTTTCATGAATTCTTCCTGGGAAATTCTCCATGCGAAGGCCAATGAAGGAAAATTACCGTATTTTGAATCCGTACCGAATTTCGAAGAACCGTCACGCCGCAGGGTAGCTGTGACCAAATATTTATCCATCAGATTATAGTTGATCCTTCCGAAAAATGACTGCAGTTCCTCGGTTGTATTGGCATAGGAAGTTATTTCAGTATAGGCAAGGTCGCCTCCGTCCGTATTGTCTACATAATTGATCGCATCGGTGGTAAAATAGCCGGCTCTCTGATCATAGCCGTTGCGATCAATGCGCTGGTAGGAGAATCCTGCCATAACGCCCAGGTTGTGCACGCCAAAGGTCTTGTTAAAATTGAGTACATGTTCAATGATGAAGTTCTGTAATTCGTTCGTGTTGATCTGGGCACGGCCTTTATCCGCACTCAGGTAGGTAAGTTTCTGGCTCTGCGTGATCTTACGGATAGCATTGGTGTAATCAATGCCCAGGTTCAGCTTGTAAGAAAGGCTTTCCAGTATTTTCAAGTTTGCGGATGCACCGCCCAGAATTCTTGTGGTCCGGGTGACATCATCGGTATACTCCAGCATGGCGACAGGATTTCTTTCTTCCGCAGACGTGGTCTGGAAGGGAGCTCCTGTCGAATCATACACGGGCCATGTCGGGTTCGTTTTCAGGGCGTTCAGCAAAAGATCGCCTTCATACCCTGTGGCTCCGACCGGAACCCGGTTCTCTTTAGTCTGTGAGGCCGTCAGGTTTGCTTCGATCGTCAGCCTGTCCTTCAGGGCTTTTTGCGTTAAGTTCAGCCGGCCTACGTATTTATCCATGGATGATTTTTCGATAATCCCTTCCTGGTTAAGGTAGTTGAACGATACCCGGTAGGAGTTCTTTTCCGAACCTCCCGACAGGGCAATATTTTGCGAATTGCTTATTCCGGTCCGGAATATTTCGTCCTGCCAGTCCGTGGAATAACCATAGTCGTTTAATTTGTCTCCTGTAAGATCAAGGGTGTCACGACGCACGGTCAGCCATTCTTCTGTGGTCAATACATCAAGCTTCTTCGGTAACTTGGATATGCTAAGGTAAGTGGAGTATTCAAGATTCGCCTTTCCCTCTTTCCCTTTTTTAGTGGTAATGAGCACCACGCCGTTGGCTCCCCGTGAACCATAAATTGCGGTTGCAGAGGCATCCTTCAAAATGTCCATGGCTTCAATATCATTGGAATTCAGGAAGTTCAGTGGGTTGGTGGCAGGGGCTCCCCCCATACCGTTCGCAGATACACCGCCGGGTGATGAGGTCTGCATGTCGAGCGGAACACCATCGATCACATACAGGGGTTGCTGTCCCGCACGGATCGTGCTGGCGCCGCGGATACGTATCTGTGAACCCGAACCCGGTTCCCCGTTGTTCTGGGTGATCTGCACGCCGGCTATACGTCCCTGCACGAGTTGTTCAGGCGTGGCGGCGCTTATCTGGTTGAAATCATCTTCTTTCAGCGTGCTGACCGAACCGGTCAAATCGCTTTTCTTCGATACACCATACCCAACGACCACTACTTCCTCCAGTTTCATCAGATCCTCTTCCAGGGTAACGTCAATGGTGGAAACGCCGGAGACAGCCTGTTCCTTGCTGGTGCAACCCACATAGGTGAATACCAGGATGGCATTTTCATCGGGTACCTTAATCGTAAAATTTCCGTCAAAATCGGCAATGGTGCCAGAAGTGGTTCCTTTTATGGCAACGGTTGCCCCGGGAAGTCCTTCGCCATCGGCAGAAGTAACCCGTCCTGTAACGGTTTTTTCCTGCGCGTAGGCAACAACCTGCAGGAGACAAAATAGCAATAAGATCGCTATTTTGCGGGGTTTTCTTTTGTTATTCATACATTCATTATTAATGGTTAGTAATCATTTTAGTTGCGAATTTCTTTCTAAGGTAAGATTAATTCCTCATTATATCAATGGCTGAATTTCCGGCTATGGCATAATCAGTGCCGAAAACAATCACTTCAACCGAGGTGTTGGATTCATTCTTAACGATCACCTTTGTATTGTTTACCGTTACCTTCAGCTGACAACCATGGAAGAGGATCTTAAAGGCAAAGGTTTTCCAGTTTGCGGGAATCTGCGGGTTGAGGACAAGCCGTCCTTCCCTCACCCGTTTTCCTGCAAATCCTTCAATAATAGCCATATAGGTACCAGCCATGGATGTGATATGCAACCCTTCATGCACCTCATTGTTATAGTCATCGATATCGAGTCTTGATGTCCTGAGATACAGGCGGTGCGCCAAATCCATTTTTTTCAGCCGGGCAGCCAGCACCACATGAACACAGGGAGAAAGGGAGGACTCATGGACCGTTCTTGATTCATAGAAGTCAAAATTGCGGGCAATTGTTTCGGTATCGTACCTTTCTTCAAAAAGGTAAATCCCCTGCAATACATCAGCCTGTTTGATAAAGCAGGAACGCAGGATACGGTCCCATGACCATTTCTGGTTCAGGGGCCGTTGTTTGGGATCAAGCTGGGCAGCTGTCATCTGCTCTTTGTCCATATACCCTTCCTGCTGCAGGAATAC
>JAGDMB010000091.1 GCA_017860375.1 Bacteroidota bacterium
GCAGGATATCTTCGTTGAAAGGGCGGTTCCATGGCAACATGCCCGGGTACGCTCCTACTTCATAGCCGATTCCTTTCACAAAGAATTTTTGATTGTCCAGATAATAAAAATTGTTTTTCAGTTCAATTTTACTTTTTTGAGCGGTGGCGGAAGCTCCAACCAGCAAGGATAAAATTAGGAGGAGCAAGCAAAAGATTCCGGACTTATGTTCACGTTTCATGGCAGCTGGATATTTGTAATTAACAGACGATTCGGTCTGTATGCTCTTTTTAGGGCATTCATGTCATTATTATCTGTCCTTCTGAAATTGATGCCAAGATACAAAAATAACCTCACGAACAGGTGGCTTTTTGAACGCGAATGAAAGGGAACGATTTTTAGAATGGATTTTATCCGCTGTTCCTGTGTTTTGAGCCCATATTGTATGGATGGCAAGCATTTCAGGAACGACAATAAAACGCAACTCTCGATTTAATATTTTTTCAGCATAGGCAATATACCATTATTTTGATTGTTGTACCATAGAAAATATTCTCTATATTTAGAGTGGTAAACACACAAGGTTGCATATCGTTTAAAGAATACAATAACCTATCTACAAAACAAAAATTATGAAAAAAAAGACATTCATCTGCATGATATTTATTTCATTTTCTTTATTTTGTCATACTCAGATTAAACTTCCGGTTCAACTTGATGCCTTAAGCGGGCCACAGGTAATCGAGGCCGCAAAAACTTCCGGTGGGGTTTGCCTTCTTCCGCTTGGTATCCTGGAAAAACATGGTGCTCACCTGCCCATTTCCACTGACCTCATTATTGCCAGGGAAATAGCCCTGAAAGCAGCCGAGGAAGAATATTGTGTAGTTTTTCCGGCCTACTATTTCGGACAGATTAATGAAGCCCGTCACCAGCCGGGAGCCTTTGCATACAGCCATAGCACGATCTGGAACCTGTTGCAGGAAACCCTGGATGAACTTTCACGCAACGGATTTAAGAAAATCATCCTGGTCAATGGCCATGGCGGAAATAATGATTTTATCCAGTATTTCCTGATGTCGCAGCTGGAAAGTCCAAAAGAGTATGTGGTGATCAATTACGCTCCGCAATTCGATTCAACCTTTGCACAGTCTCTTGAGAAATTGCTGGATCCTTTGGGATATGGTCATGCCGGGTCGGACGAGACTTCGATGGTTCAGGCTATTCGTCCCGATCTGGTGCATCCCGAACTGGCCTCGCGACAATCGGGTGAGGATTTGAAAAGACTTGATTCAATCCCCGATCAGTATACGGGAATCTGGTGGTATGCCCGGTTCCCGAACCATTTTGGAGGGGAAAGTTCGCATCCGAATGTTGAATACGGCAGACAGTTTAATAATCAAATGGTAAAACAACTGGTCGGGCTGATCAAAGCGGTCAAAGCCTCCGACAAAATTGAAGAATTGCAGCAGGAGTTCTATGAAAGGGCTAAAAATCCGCTGAACACACCGCAATAAAACCAATCATCCCCCCGGCCATACTGCCGGGGAGAACATAAGGTCATTTATACCCTTCTTTATGAATATCCTTCATGGCCCTGCCGGAAGGATCATTCATTTTTTTAAGGTCTTCATCCCATGCCAGCGCTTCCGGGGTACTACAGGCAACGGATGGCACCGAAGGAACGCAGGCAGCAGCAGAATCAGAAGGGAAATGCTCACTGAAAATAGAACGGTAATAATACTCCTCTTTTGTCATGGGTGTATGGATCGGAAAACGGTACCGCGCATTGGCAAGCTTATCATCACTTACGGCCGCAGCCGTTATCTCTTTCAAGGTGTCGATCCAGTTGTATCCCACTCCGTCTGAAAATTGTTCCTTCTGCCGCCACGCTATGCTTTCCGGAAGTATATCCTCAAATGCCTTCCGGACCACCCATTTTTCGATCCTTCCGTCTTTGGGCCTTTTATCTTCGGGATTCAGCCGCATGGCTACGTCCATGAATTCTTTATCAAGAAAAGGGACCCGACCCTCTACCCCCCATGCGGCAAGTGATTTATTGGCCCTGAGGCAGTCGTACAGGTGAAGTTTGTTCAGTTTTCTCACGGTTTCTTCATGAAATGCCCTGGCATTTGGAGCTTTATGAAAATAAAGGTAACCCCCGAAAATCTCATCCGCCCCCTCACCCGACAATACCATTTTTATTCCCATCGATTTGATCACGCGGGACAACAGGTACATGGGTGTGGAAGCCCTGATCGTTGTCACATCATAGGTTTCAATATGATAGATCACATCGCGGATCGCATCGAGTCCTTCCTGTATGGTGAAATGGACTTCGTGATGAATCGTGCCGATGTGTTCCGCTGCCTTTCGCGCCGCATCCAGATCAGGTGAACCTTTTAAACCAATGGCAAAGGAATGAAGGCTGGGCCACCATGCATCCTGCAGGTCATTTGATTCAACCCTGCGTGCGGCATATTTCTTGGCAATTGCGGAAACAATGGATGAATCCAGACCGCCTGACAATAATACACCGTAGGGCACATCCGACATTAACTGCCGGTGAACAGCATCTTCCATGGCATGGCGCAGGACATCCAAAGAGGTGGTATTGTCCTTTATCGCTTCATAATCCATCCAGTCACGCCGGTACCATTGTTTTATTTCCCCTTCCTCACTCGATAGGTAATGACCGGGAGGAAACTCCTGTATTTTTAGACATATTCCTTCAAGTGCTTTCAGTTCGGAGGCTACATAAAAGTTGCCGTGCTTATCCCATCCCATATACAAGGGCACAATGCCCATATGGTCCCGCGCAATCATGTACCGGTCCTTTTCCATGTCATAGAGAGCGAAGGCAAAAATACCGTTCAGTTCATCCAGGAATCCGGTTCCTTTTTCACGATACAACGGTAAAATAACCTCACAATCCGAGAAAGTCAGGAATTCGTAACTATTCCGGTAATGGTTACGGATCGGCTGATGATTGTATATTTCACCGTTCACAGCCAGGGCAAGATTTCGGTCTTTGCTGAAAAGAGGTTGCTTACCCGACTGAGGATCGACAATGGACAAACGCTCATGGGCAAGAATGGCCTTTTCATGAACCATAATTCCGGACCAGTCCGGTCCGCGGTGACGCAGTTTTTTTGCCATTTCAAGCACCTGCGGACGCAGATCAGCGGCATTCACCTTTAGATCAAAAACTCCGATAATCCCACACATATTGCAACCAATTAATAAATAGTCTTGTCTTCCGGCATTCCTGCCGCATCAAATTTGAAAAGAGGCAGAAAAGTTCATGCCGTGAAGATACAGGATTTTTCCATGTCATCGAAACAAAAGATTAAAAAATATGAGTATTTTATGCAATTTTATTAAAATTTCAAAATTTAGCATTAATAATTTAAGGGATATTAACAATAAAAAAGATAATAATTACCAATATACCCTATAAAATCATAGGCATACTAAAATTATTTTGATATTATAACATTCCCTGGGAGTCACGTACAAACCTTCCGTACTTCAGCAGAACATCCGGTCTGGCATTCAAAAAAAGGGTTTAAAATTCCGATCCACTCGTCCGTTCAGAAATACCTTTCCAACAGAAAAATCCCCACTATTTGGGTAAATCCGTCTTAAAAATCCTTGTCCGGATTGCAGATCACATTGATACTTTTGGGTATGATATCGAATTCGATGGGTGAATGTCCCAGCGATTCACCATCTGCCTCCACATGAATGAGTGGATCGGAATCGATCAGGATATGTTTGCCGGTATAGCCTTTTATTTTGGGATGATCGTAAATAGTACCGTCATACAGCATTTTAAGGCTCATGATGACATCCCCTTTTCTAATCTTATTTATAATCGTCAAATCAAAAAGTCCGTCGTCCGTTATGGCATTGGGCGTTTGCATCATTCCTCCTCCGGAATATTTTCCAATGCCCAGGCTGATGGTAAAAACCTGATTCCGAATAATTTTACCATCTATGATTACCTCCACCTGGGTATTCCTGTACAAAAGAAGAGTCCGAAGCAGATTCCATAGATAAATGGTCTTGCCGCTTCTTCCGCGATCTTTCTGAATATTGGTCCGCTTGACCACAACGGCATCAAAACCGAGACCGGCAATATTGATAAAATATCTCTTTTCCCTTGTCGCGCCATGAAAATAATGCACGATCCCCGTATCCTGCAGGTGAATTTTTCCGTTTTTTATGATCCGGATGGCTTCGCTATAATCCAGGGGTATACCAAACAACCTGCCCCAGTCGTTTCCCGTTCCTACCGTGATAATTGCCAACGTAATATCGGTGGTGGGACAGGTATTCTGAAGAAAACACCCGTTTACCACTTCATTCATCGTGCCGTCACCTCCAACCACGATGAATTTCCGATAACCCTGTCCGATCGAATCGGAAGCCATCTGGATTGCATCATGCCTTGCCTTTGTGAACTGAACCCGGAACAGCAATCCGTATGAAAGTAAAAGAGACTCGATCTCTTTCCAATCCTTGTTTCCTTTGCCGCGGCCGGCATTAGGATTTACAATAACAGACCATTCCTGAGAATCAGCTGCACTGTTCATGAATCGTGTAGAAATTGTGGTGTACAAATATCCTAATAATTTGCGACATCAAAAAATACACCTATTTGTTCAATTCTTTTTAAATTTGGCCCAATTTATCTGAAATGAAGCGTTCGCTGCGGAAATTTAATTTTTATTTGTACCAGCCTTATAAATGGCTTTTCCTGATTCCTTTTATTCTGCTTATGACCTTCTTTTTCGGCATAGCCGCCATGGTCTTCTCTACCCTGTTTAATCCGCGCGTTGGCAGTTTTATCGGCGGAGTTGTCTGGTCAAGATTTAACGCCTTTATTACACCCATGTTCGTCCGCGTGGAAGGAAGACAAAATATACGGAAAGAAACGTCCTATGTCGTCATCTCCAACCATGTAAGCCTGTATGACATTTTCCTGATTTACGGCTGGCTGGGTATCGATATTAAATGGGTAATGAAAAAGGAACTGCGTAAAATACCCGGGGTCGGTTTTGGAAGCCGGAAAGTAGGGCATATATTTCTGGATCGTTCAAACCGTATTGCTGCCGTGGAAAGCCTGAATGAGGCAAAACGAAGACTGGTGAGCGGCACCTCGGTCGTCATGTTTCCGGAAGGAACAAGGAGTGTCACCGGTAAAATAGGTACGTTCAAGCGCGGAGCATTCAAACTTGCGCTGGATCTGGGATTACCAATACTCCCTCTTACCCTCGTGGATACCATAAAAATAATGCCGACAAATACCCTGAATATTATGCCTGGAAGAGTGAAAATGATCATTCACGAACCCATTGATATAAAAAAGTATACAGAAGAAACCCTGCCCGAGCTGATTCAGTATGCAAAAGAAATTATAGGAAGCGCCCTGCCCGGTTGATCTGAATTCAAAACGGAACGTACCGTATGTTCCGCCGGATTTGGCTCACTCCGGCTGAAAAGTTTATTTTTTGCAGATTTTCCCTGTTGATATTTCGTACCTTTATGAATCCATTGCATGAAAGGTCTTATTTAATACATAAAAATCATGAGAACAGAGCTGTTACTGATCATGCTTTTTTTTATGAATATTTCATGTAAACCTCAACCTAATAAAACCATCGCTATGCAGGAATCAAATCAGGAATTGATTACGCGGGAACCTGTTGTGGCCGGACAGTTTTACCCCGGAAAACCGGACGAACTCCGGGCGGACCTCAGCCGTCTATTTGCCGGTGCCGAGACAAAGAAAACAGAAAATAATGTGCGGGCAGTAATTGCCCCTCATGCCGGTTATGTATTCTCGGGTAGCGTTGCTGCTTCCAGTTTTAACCAGTTGGATACCAACAAGAAATATAAAACTATCTTTATTATTGGTTCAAGTCACAGAATGGCTTTTGACGGAGCTTCCATCTATAACCTCGGGAACTATAAGACTCCCCTGGGAATCGTTCCCGTCGACATAGGGCTGGCCAGCCAGCTGATCGCTTTGCATAAATGCTTTACTGCGCGGACGGATGCGCACCTCTCTGAACATAGCCTTGAGGTCCAGATCCCTTTTCTGCAATACCGGCTCAAGAATGATTTCAAGATCATTCCAATTGTCATTGCCACCCAGAATGCGCAAACCTGCAGGCAAATTGCCGATGCATTGAGACCCTATTTTACGGACGATAACCTGTTTGTCATCAGCACCGATTTTTCACATTATCCTTCATATGAAAACGCGAATGAAGTTGATAAATTGACTGCCAACGCCATCCTTTCCAATCATCCGCAGGATTTAATCCGGACCCTTGATGCCAACGAATCAAAAGGGATTGATAACCTTGCCACAAGTCTTTGCGGCTGGACCTCTGTGTTGACGCTGATGTACATAACAGAAAAAATGGAAGGGATCCGGTATATTCCGGTCGCGTATAAAAATTCAGGCGATGCAAAGGGATATGGCGATAAATCAAGAGTCGTGGGGTACCATTCCATTGCCGTCACCAGCGAAAGTGCGGAAGATCCTTCTGCGCATGAATCGGCCGGTTCCTTTCTTTCCCCGAAGGATAAAAGGGAGTTGCTTTCGCTGGCCCGCAGCACAATTGAAACCTACCTGAGCAAGGGCGAAAAAATAAAACCCAGAGCGGAGGATTATTCGGAATCCTTAAAAACCCCTGCAGGCGCTTTTGTCACATTGCATAAAGAAGGACAGCTCAGAGGCTGTATTGGAAGGTTTGAACCCGGCAACCCTCTGTACGAAGTGGTTCAGGAAATGGCCATTGCTTCTGCTACAAGGGATACAAGGTTTATGCCCGTCACCCTGGAGGAATTGACCAGGATTCAGATCGAAATTTCGGTGCTCACCCCATTGAAAAAAATTCAGTCCGTTGATGAAATTGAATTGGGGAAGCACGGTATCTATATGAAAAAAGGGGTTCACTCCGGAACCTTCCTTCCTCAGGTTGCCACGGACACCAAATGGTCGCTGGAGGAATTTCTGGGCCATTGTGCCCGCGACAAAGCAGGGATTGGATGGGATGGCTGGAAAGATGCCGAACTCTTTGTTTATGAAGCCATAATTTTTAGTGAATAAGACCGGTGGCCGGGTTTTGCAGGCACCAAAAAAACAAACCGCCTTTGGTAGTCCAAAGGCGGTTTGTTTCAGGCATGCCTGATTTTTAGTTGGATCTACTGGAGACCATAGGCAGATAAAGGATTTCCGATGATCAGCCGCGTAAGGATGGTGGAAATAACAAAGTAAACTACAACCAGCACGACCAGACTGACAACAAAGTATGTCATGACCTTATCGTCGGGGGTTTTCATAAGGGGTTTAAATCCCAGGTACAACAGGTAAAGCGAATACAATCCTGCCAGAAGCATAACAGGACTCAGGGAGGGAAATATCATTACAACACCGGCAACCATCATGGGCGTATAGGAATACACAACCAGCTGCAGGGCTTTCCGAAAATCCCTGGTGGAACCAAAAGAAGGTGCCAGGGCGTCAATTACCCATGCTGTCAAAAGTGCACCGCCAACAAAGGTTATAAAATGCAGGATCGCGTATTTAATACCAAAGCCGAAAGAATGAAATTTGAAGAAAAAACCATATCCGATAAGACTTGCAAGAGTCGGAATTATCGCCAGGGGCATAAGATAACCGGTTACAAGGTCTTTTGCGCTGGTGCTTTCCTGATCGATCACAACCCATTCCTCTTTCGGTTTGAGAATGATTTGTTTTGCTCTTTCAATAATATTCATGTTAAATCAATTTTGAGTTAGTACTATTTATATCGGTTGTCGGATTCACGAATATTTTACTAAAGGTATAAAAGTTTCCTACACTGCCAAAGAAATGGACGAATTGAACAGGTTAATTTTTGGATACGCTTGTCACCACTACCTGAACTGACTTTTACGTTCTGCTGCCTTACGGGCATAGATTTCAGAAAAATTACGGTACGGTTGCGCACAGAGGTAAACGCCAAGACCGTATTCGCGTGCCAGCGGATTGGTGATGGTGCCACAGGATGTAACCGAACGAAAATGGGTGCTGATTTCTTCGGTTTCATCGTTGACATAGATGAGGTATTCCAATTCTCCGAGTCTGTCGGGCGCCCAAAGCAAAAAATTGTCACTAAAGGAA
>JAGDMB010000092.1 GCA_017860375.1 Bacteroidota bacterium
GGTTTTATTCGCCATCAAACCGGCCGAGGCAAAGAAAAGAAATGTACAAATAAGAAAAAATAACTTCTTCATAGTCTTATAATTTAAGTTAATACCATATCTTCCTACAATTGTTCCTGTTTATATTTCATTAAAGTTTTAATGCGTTGCCTTACGAAGATACAAAATTGTTAGCAAAGGCAAATAAAAGCCACACCCACAATCATTAACTGAAACGCAATATAAAAATACCAACCGGCCAATACTTCAGCATTTACGATGCCTGTAACCTATACGATCTGTCTCTGCATGGTACATAACCTTCATAGCCCATGTAAATCAAAACGGTCATAACTCCTTATCTTACCTTCTGTCAATCAGCTTCAGGGGTTTACGGCTCATGCTTGGAAATTGCAGCTTGTTGATATAATCGACCGATTCAAAGGATACTGCAGGGGCAACCCTGAGTTTTGCCCTGAAATGGTCCTTGATGATTTTTTCAAAGTTTTCGGAAGGAGTATCGCATCCGATCCGGATTAAAATCTCATCGGTACCGATGGTATTGGTATACAGTTCCACGATATAATTTTTTACCCCTTCTATATTCTCGAGTATATCGTATAAAGCCGGAGGATATAAGGTCGTCCCCTTGTATTTTATCATTTGGTTTTTACGGCCGATCACAGGACCCAACCGCAAGGTTTTCCGGCCGCACTTGCAGGGTTCATAATGTCCGCGGCAAATATCGCCTGTCTTAAAACGCAGCAGGGGCATACCTTCCACGCCAAGCGTGGTGATCGTAACCTCTCCTGCTTCCCCCCTGGCAACCGGGATATCATCCTCTCCAAGAAATTCAACAATAATCAGTTCGGGATGATGATGGCCTCCAATACCGTACCTGCATTCCGTAAAAGATGTCGCCATTTCCGTTGAGGCATAGGTGGAATAACAGGTCAGCTCGGGCCAGCGTTCGTGAATTTTTTTCCCCAGGGTATTATATGAAAAATCTGTATTCCGTAAAGAGTCTCCTATGCAAATGGCTTTCTTCAGACTTGATTTATGATGGTCAATGCCGTTCTTTTCCGCATAGTCAATAACAGTAAGGATAAAGGAAGGTACCGCAATCAGGGCAGAGGGTGCAAAACGTTGGATCGTATCCCATTGAAGTTCCGGTATTCCGTTGCCTACCCGGATCATGGCGGACTGCAGTTTCCGTGATCCCAGGAAATAGGCGAGGCCTGCCATAAACCGCCGGTCGATGGTGGTCATCAGCTGAAAGACTTCCTCACGGGTGCAGTCTGCGCATCGGAAGCCAAGGTATTCATTATAGGCAAGTCTTTCAAGGTCATTTTCGGTCATGACACAGGTCACCGGATCACCTGAAGTACCGGATGTAGTAATGTAATCAATGATTTTATCGCGTCCCACGCAAATGAAATCAGAGGTATTGGCCTGCAGGTCTTCTTTACGGGTCGGCGGAATATGAGCAAGATCGCTCAGATGCTTTATTTTCCCGATGGAAATCCCGTGTTTATTAAATTGGTTTTTATAAAATACCGAGTGCCGGTCGAGGTATTCCAGGAGTTTTGCCAGGGCTTTTTCCTGGAACAACCCGATTTCTTTCAGGCTCTGTTTTTCAATTTCCGGTATGGGCATGCTGTATCTTTTTTTCTGTTTTTTGCGACATCGTACGGATTTCGTTGCGCTTGTTCTGGCCGGCAACCTCCTTTGATAAAGCCTGCTGATAATACCTGTACGCCTTTTCAGGTTCCTGCATTGTACGGTAATATCCGGCCAGATTTGAATACGTCTGATAAAACTGTGGATTACACCGTATATAGGAGATTTCAAAAGAATCCGGTAAAGGAGTTCCGGTTTGGGTGTATGCTTTGAGTTTTCCGGTCATTTCGAGGTATTTTGCAAAATCGAGGTAATCTTTTGAATACAGAAAAGAATCTGCAGGGATGGTAAGGCTGCTGGTGTAAATTTCATGATTTGCAGCAATCTCTGCGGGTGTGAGAGAAAATACCTTATTCAAATCATAGGCAACGAACTTTCCAAGCTGATAGGGCGAAGTGGAAACCCACACCAGGAGCTTTTCCGGTTTAAAAATAACCGCATGATGAGCGATCAGCTGATTGACAGCCAATGGATTTCCCATCCCGAGATCCCGGTCATCTTTGCCATATCGGTTACGCAATATGGCAGCTGCATCGGATACATCAATTTCCGCATCCTCCTGCAGCAACTCATTCACACGGTCGAACCTGTATTTGCTGTCAGACCCTGCAATATTCTCCAGGTTGGTTTTATCCTGCGCGAAAGCCTCTCCCTGAAAATGGTTGGCGCAGACAATCTGGTTTGTTTTGGCAAAAACGATATCCGACCTATGCGGTGATTTTTCAATGATGGCCGATTTTCCGTCTATGGCTGAACCTATCAGTATAGATTCCGACACAAACAATTTACGTTTTGCCGCTATGGCAAAGGCCTGGTCAAGAGTACCCGCATACTGCAGTATTTCCCTTGCCAGGATTGCAACCGGAGTGGAGGCCTGAAAGGGAATTGCGGATTTCGCTGCATTGATGGTCACGGTCAGTCCTTTTTCATTCATCCCCGATACCACACCAATCATATCGGCCCAGGTAATCATCATGAATTTGTATCCGGTGGTTGGTTTGCAGAAACAGACGATCTTGTTTTCCGCAAACTTTTTCCCCGCATAGAAATCGAAATTACGGCCCACCAGCAAGGTTGAATCCTCGCTCTTATCACCCCAGCATGAAAACGATGTACATCCGACCATGTTCAATCCCTGCAAAGCGTGACCGATATCATGAGCGGCATGGTAGTTCAATTGTCGCTGGTACTTCGATCCGATAGCGTTGTAAAGCGATGAACAGGAGAATGAAGTTCCGTATATCTCCAGTTTGTATTCATCGGTGATGTGTTTGTCGAGATTCCGGTTAAACCATGCGGTAAAATACTTCAGAAATTTTAAATACCCCTTTGAAGGAACGAGTTCCTGAATTTGTTCGATAAATGCGGTTTCCTGGTAAAACAACAACTCCTCGGTCAGCTTGCCGAAAGCCAATCCGCGCTCAAACGGATCGCCTTCAACACCCATTTCCCATAATCCGCTTTCACTTCTCCTCAGCCAGTTGTTGCCAAAGAAAAGGACACTGTCTCCCGATTTTTCACGGTTGATTTTTACCAGGGATAAATCTTCCACTTTCGGCGGATGGTCAACCGCAACCGAAAAAAAATAAACGAGAAAAGCCACGACCAGTCCCGATAAAAGATAAAGTATCCTTATCCCTGGTTTTTTCCGTTTTGATTTCCTATCAGGCATTGCGCAGTTTGGTCATTAGAGGTTGTAAACCGATCAGTGAACTGCAGGTAAGGATCGAACCAATCGTGACACCCACCACGCCGTGCACATTGATATTTTGTCCGGTAAGAAACAAATTGGGCAGGTTGGTTCGTGGCAATACCATGGTTTTCATCGGATTGTTGTAATCTTTCTGCATTCCGTATATTGAACCCTTGTGGGTACCTGTATAATCGCGGTAGGTCAGGGGGGTGGAAGTATAATAGGAATCCACCTTCCCCCGGATTCCCGGAAAATCCATTTCCAGCAATTCGAGGAGTTTTTCAGCTTTCTGCTGTTTAAAAGCCGTGTAGCTTTCGCCTCTATTTCCCACGCGTGTGTGTTCCCATGGTTTGACTTCGTTCCAGTTCATATACGTATTGACAATTACTGCATCAGCATACTTCTCACTTTTTGAGCCGGGAGATATATGCATCATGTATCCTTTGGGCAGTTCATCCGGGAAATATTTGCGGACATCCCATACATTCCGTGATTTAAAAACGTAATAATTGCTGTTGATATACGAAAAGGTATTTGCTTTCATAGCCAGGTAGAGTGAAAAGACGCCATAGGTATCCCCAATGCTTGTGATCCTTTTGCGGTATGCAGGTCGTATGGGCGCTTTCTCCATAAGATGCATCATGGTTTTCGGGTGAATATTTGAAATGAAGTTTTTCCCTTCTATTTTCTCCGCATGATTCACCTCCACTGCCATCATCGAATGGGCGTCGAAAAGAAATTTTGTGACTTCCGCTTTACGCAGGATTGTCCCCCCGTAGCCCTTGATGGATTCTGCCAGCAAGTCACTGATCTGCGAACCACCATCGATAAAACGGTACGCGCTTTCAATAAAGGAAGAATGAATGATCATCGGAATATACAGGGGAGTTCGGTTCTTTACCCCGGCATATGAGGGTGATATTCCGAGAATTACATTTTTCAGTGTGGCATCTCGCGTGATGGAATTAAGGTAATTATCGATTCCAATACCATAATAATCGAAGTACCGGGTTTTCTTTTCTGAAAAATCGCGCATATTGTACAGATCAGCCGAATTACTGATTTCCTTCAATTTGCTGACGTATTGACGGATCGCTTCGCCCTCCTTTGGAAAATAGGAGGTCATGGTTTCCGAAAAACGGTCATACCCCATGGCAAACCGGTATTCCCTGTCTCCAAACCGGATGATATCATAGGCATTTTCGTCCAGCTTTCTGAGTCTTAATTTATCCGTAAGGTTAAAATACCGGAAACAATTATGCAGCACTTGTCCTTTATCCATGGCGCCGATATAATGCATGCCCGTATCGAAAACCACATTATTGCGTTTGAAGGTCTGAAGGCAACCTCCCAGTTGCTGATTTTTTTCTATCAGGCATACGTTGTATCCTTCCCGGCTAAGGATATAAGCACATTGAAGTCCTCCCAATCCGCTTCCTATTATGACCACATCGTATTTCATCGACGATAAACAGCAATTACAGGTTCATGCATTTCGTATCTTTTTCAGCAGATGCTGAATATCTATAATTTCTCCGCAGGTAACCACCGAGCTGATCGTTACGCCCAAAATGCCATGCAGGTTTGTATTCTGACCGGTAAGAAACAGATTGGGAATTTTGGTACGGGGCAAAATGATCGATTCAAAAGGCTTGTTGTAATCCTTCAATATTCCAAAGGCAGAACCAGCACGTGTACCAATATAATCGCGCCAGGTCAGCGGAGTCGAGGTGTACCAACTATCCACACAGCTTGAAATCCCCGGAAACTGTTTTTCCATCGATTCCAACAGGGTCCTGGCTTTTTCGTTTTTGAACCGGATATACGCCTCTCCCCTTTTGCCGGTGACGGTATCTTTCCAGGAATCCAGTTCACGATAATGCATATAGGTAATAACGGATGCACTTTCAGCATACACATCGGATTTCGAAGTAGCCGTAGGCATAAATACATAATTCTGGGGCCATTTCGCCGGATTATAATCTCCTACAATCCAAACATTGTCCTGATTGTAATGATAAAAGTTATAATTGAAATAGGGAAAAGAATTCTTTTTGAACACCAGATACAGGGTGAACATACCGATGGTATCTTCGAGTGATTTAATGCGGTGCGAGAAATACGATTTGATTTTCTGCGAATCCGTCATTGACAGTATTTGTTCGGGATGTGTGTTTGAGATGAAATATTTGCCCTCCACGCGCTCCCCATTCAATAATTCAACCGATTCGACATAGTCCTTTTCGGAAATTAAACGCACGGCCTTTGCATTTTTATAAATTGTGCCTCCGCTTGCCGTAATATTATCTGCCAGGATATTCACAAGCTGCTGGCTGCCATCGGGTATTCTCCAGGCACTTTGAATAAAGGAATTACTGATGAGGGCATGAACGAAAAGAGATGTTTTTTTCTCATGACCCGCATACAAAAGGTTATTTCCTGCTATGACATTCTGTAACCTGTAATCCGAAATAACGGATTGTATAAAATCCACAGCCCCCAAACCCATCGAACTGTTCTCAAAGATATTGAAAGGCCTGTGAGAGAGAGTATAAAAGGAATTTGACGAACAAATATCCTGTATTTTCTTCAGGTATTGCGTCAGACCGTTTTTTTCACCGGGAAAATACTGCAGCATGGTATCCCGGTAATGGTCATGACCGTTGGCCAGTTTATACCGGCCATTGTAAAAGTCGATTACATCAAAACCATCTGTATCAAGTCGTTTCAGCGGGAGTTTATGATGTAGTCCAAAGTAACGAAAATATTGATTCAGGACTTGTCCTTCATCGAGACTTTCGGTATAGTTTAATCCGGTATTGAAAATGCAACCTTTCCGGCCAAAGGTTTGAAGCGAACCTCCGAGCTTATTATTTTTTTCAAGGATGCAAACGCTGAATCCTTCCTTGCTTAAAATATTGCCGCATAAAAGTCCTCCCAATCCGCTGCCAATAATTACTGCATCAAATTTCATTCAGGTAGGTTAATATCATTGATAATTTGCATTGGTTGGATTCTTGTAAGGATAATCGATCGTATAATGCAGTCCCCGGCTTTCTTTCCGCTGCTGTGCCATTTTAATGATCAGATACCCGACATTTATCATATTGCGAAGTTCGCAAAGCTTTTGTGAAAGTTTGGATTTGGCGTACAAGTCTTCCGTTTCATTGAAGATAATTTCAAGCCGGTCCATGGCCCTTTTTAGACGAAGGTTCGACCGCACAATACCCACATAATAACTGAAAATTTGCTGAACTTCCTTGTAATTCTGTGTAATTAAAACGATTTCTTCGGGATTCGTCGTTCCGGCATCATTCCATTGCGGGATACCCTGCGGTATGGAATAATGCTGAAAATGCGGTAAGGCATGTCGGGCCGCCTTATCGGCAAAAATAATGGCTTCGATAAGTGAGTTGCTGGCAAGCCGGTTTGCTCCATGAAGGCCGGTAAAAGTTGTTTCTCCTGCTGCATAAAGCCTTTGAATGGAAGAACAAGCGTTGGCATCCACCTGTATGCCTCCGCACAGAAAATGAGCCGCAGGAACAACCGGAATCCTGTCCCTGGTTATATCGATACCGACAGATTTACATTTTTCATATATGTGCGGAAAACTTTCCTTCAGATCATTTCCATCCAGATGGGTGCAATCAAGGAAAACATATTCATCTCCGCTGGCCTTCATTTCATTGTCAATGGCCCGGGCGACAATATCCCGGGGAGCAAGTGAACCGCGCGAATCATACCGCATCATAAAATCCTCTCCTGTATGGTTTCGCAATATGGCACCATGGCCGCGCATGGCTTCCGTAATAAGAAACAAAGGCCGCTCCCCCGGGTGGTAAAGGGCCGTGGGATGAAACTGCACAAATTCCATATTGTCAACAATACCCTTTGCCCGGTATACCATGGCAATTCCATCGCCGGTTGCGGTCATCGGATTAGTGGTCATGTGATACAGGTTGCCGATGCCGCCGGTGGCAATCATCGTAACCCTGGCAAGAAAGGTATGAATAATCCCGCTATTCAATTCCAGTACATAGGCTCCAAAACACTCAATATCCGGGAAATACCGTTTTACCAGCTTCCCGAGATGATGCTGCGTAATGATGTCAATGGCAAAAAAATACTCGAAAATCGTGATATTGGGATGTTTTTTTACAGCCTGGGCAAGGGCTCGTTGAACCTCAAAGCCGGTATTGTCTTTATGATGCAGAATCCGGTGTTCCGAATGACCTCCTTCCCTGGCAAGGTTAAATTTGCCGTTTGATTCCTTGTCAAATTCAGCTCCCCATTCAATCAGTTGTTTGATCTGTCCCGGGGCTTCCTTAACCACCATTTCCACGATCTCGGTGTTACAAAGACCGTCACCGGCTATCAGGGTATCTTTGCTGTGTTTCTCAAAATTATCCGGTGCATAGGTGACAGCCGCTATCCCGCCCTGTGCATAACTTGTATTGGTATCACTCAGACCGGCTTTGGTTACAATGGCAACCTTGCCTTTATCGGCCACCTTGAGGGCAAAACTCAATCCGGCCAGACCCGAGCCGATTACCAGAAAGTCAAATCGTTCTTCCATCTCTTTTTGCTGTAAGAATATTCCCATGCCGCAAGGGTAAAGGTAAAAAAAATATGAAAACAAAGGATTTTCAATTACATTTGCCCCACAAATTGCGCGGATGCGCAATTTCTTTTTTAAAGAACCCAGCATAATGAACCAGGAAGATATTTTTAAAAAGATCATTGCACACTGCAAAGAGTATGGTTTTATATTCCCGTCCAGCGAGATTTATGACGGCCTTAGCGCGCCAGAACGGTGTGGAATTGAAAAACAACATCCGGAAATACTGGTGGGATTCCATGGTAAGGTTGAACGAGAACATCGTCGGAATTGATTCTGCTATTTTCATGCATCCCCGGATATGGGAAGCTTCAGGCCATGTTGCTGCTTTCAACGACCCCCTCATTGACAACAAGGATTCCAAGAAAAGATACCGTGCTGACCAGTTGATCGAAGAACACCTTGAGAAGCTGGAGGACAAGATTCATAAAGAGGTGGAAAAAGCCCGTCAGAAATTCGGCGAATCCTTTGATGAGCAGAAATTCAGGACAACGCATCCGCGGGTGCTCGAAAACCAGAAGAAATTCGATGATACAAAA
>JAGDMB010000093.1 GCA_017860375.1 Bacteroidota bacterium
GCAGTGTAGCCTGTAACAGTAAAAGTCCCTTCCATTGCATCAATGTCATCGTTGATATCTCCGATTAACTTGAATGGTGCGGTGCCAGTAGTCATTGGAACTGAGAATTTGATCGTAACCTCACGTCCGTCTACTACACTGCCGGAAGTCAGATCGTAAGGTCCGTAACCATCGTCAGCAGAACCGGTTAATTCAGTTCCTTGCTGTTCGAGTTCAAAAGTAACATCAGCAGGTCCAACTCCTGTAAAATCCAGGGTACCTTCCCATGAACCAGCCAGATCCCCAACCTCAATTTCCTGTGAGGATGATTTTGACCCGCCATCACCAGTCGCGGTGAGGGTAACATTGTATGTGCCCGCTTCCATGAAAGCATAGGTCGGGTTTTCGTCATTACTTTCCTCACCGTCATCGAAATCCCAACTATACGAAGTGGCTTCTTCGGAACAGTTATCAAATTCAATTTCTTCCCCGGCAAGAGGCATAAGCTCGTCATCGATGGACGCGCTGGACATCGTAAAACAAGCGGTCGGGTCCTTCGCACAGCCTGCCATAAGAGCAAGCACTGCTAAGAATGCAAATGGAATAAAAAGTTTTGTTTTCACAGTGATTAAATTTAGTTATTAATAATTAAGATAGTTCAACTTTAAAAAAGTTCTCAAAACAAAAGTAAAACTAAAATATTAAAATCGGCAGTATAGTTATTAACAATTCACTTCTGGCCGTTCGGTTCAGCCTATCTCCTTATGATATTCCTGAAGCGATTTCACCTTGTAGGCTCCGTTCTGACGTTCCCTGATCCCTTTGGTTGCCGCCAGGGCCGCGGAAGTGGTGGTAATGTAAGGAATCTTATATTTAATGGCATTTTTGCGTATATAGGAATCGTCATATTCGCTAAGCCTTCCGGCAGGCGTGTTTACGACCAGGTTAATTTCGCGGTTCTTAATGGCATCCACGATGTTGGGTCTTCCTTCATGGACCTTTTTGATAGCAGTCGAGGGAATACCGTTCTTTTCAAGGAATACTTTTGTGCCCCCGGTAGACAGGATGTTGAATCCCATATCCCGGAAATTAATCGCGGCCGGCAGTATCTTGTTTTTATCCCTGTCGGCAATGGTGATCAGTACAGTTCCTGCAACGGGCAGAGGTACCTGTGTGGCTTCCTGTGCTTTGAAAAAAGCCAGGCCATAACTGTCTGCAAATCCAAGTACTTCGCCGGTAGACCGCATTTCGGGTCCGAGCAACGGATCTACAACCGGAAACATGTTGAAAGGGAATACCGCTTCTTTAACGCCAAAATGGTTGAATTTCTTATGGGTAAGGTTGAATTCAGGAAGTTTGACGCCCATCATCACCTGTGTGGCAATTTTTGCCATGGGTATGGCACACACCTTGGAAACCAGGGGTACCGTGCGCGATGCCCTGGGATTGGCCTCAAGGATGTATACCACATCTTCGTAAATGGCGTACTGTATATTCATCAATCCGCAAACTTTTAATTCGATGGCTATTTTCTGGGTATACTCATTGATCGTTTTGATATGCTTCTCGGGTATGACTACGGGCGGAATAACGCAGGCCGAATCGCCCGAATGAATACCTGCGTATTCAATATGCTGCATTACGGCGGGGACAAAAGCATACTTACCGTCGGAGATCGCATCGGCTTCCGTTTCAATGGCATCTTCAAGGAATTTGTCGATCAGTATAGGCCGTTCGGGCGATATATCCACAGCGGCTGCAACATATTGCTTGAGCATCTCTTCGTCCATTACAATTTTCATTCCCCTGCCTCCAAGTACATATGAAGGACGCACCATCAGGGGGTATCCTATCCGGTGCGCTATTTCCAGGGCTTCTTTCAAATTGCTGGCCATGCCCGATTCGGGTTCAGGAATGCCGAGCCTTTTCATGATCCTGCGGAAACGGTCACGGTCTTCAGCCAGGTCAATGGCATCGGGACTTGTTCCCAGAATTTTTACGCCTGCCTCTGCCAGTTCACCGGCGATGTTCAGAGGGGTCTGTCCCCCAAACTGCACAATCACTCCCTCGGGTTTTTCCTTTTCGTATATGCTCAGCACATCCTCCACCGTCAGCGGTTCGAAGTACAATTTGTCGGCCGTATCGTAATCCGTGGAAACCGTTTCGGGATTGCAGTTGACCATAATGGACTCAAATCCTGCCTTTCGTATGGCAAAGGCCGCGTGAACACAGCAGTAATCAAATTCAATCCCCTGTCCGATACGGTTCGGACCGCCGCCCAGTACCATGATCTTTTTACGGTCGCTGACGGATACTTTATCCGGGGCATTGTAGGTCGAAAAGTAATACGCCGCATTTTCCACACCGCTCACCGGAACCGGTTCCCAGGCTTCTTTTATGCCCAGTAAAAGTCGTTTTTCACGGATCTTTTTTTCGGGCACATTCAGCAGTTTTGCCAGGTATTTGTCAGCAAATCCGTCTTTTTTGGCACGAAGGAGCAGATCATCCGGTATCGAGTATCCGGTATGGGTAAGTATCTCTTCTTCCAGTTCCACCAGTTCTTTCATCTGTGAAAGGAACCATGTTTTGATGTAGGTCTTTTTGCTAAGCGCATCGATATCGGCACCTTTCCTCAGCGCCTCATACAGGATAAACTGCCTTTCGCTGGAGGGATGATTGAGCAGGTTCATAAGCTCATCCAGTGGTTTGGAGTGGAAATCTTTGGCAAATCCCAGCCCATAGCGTCCTATTTCGAGTGACCGGATCGCCTTCTGCAGGGCTTCCTTGTATGTCTTCCCGATGCTCATCACCTCCCCGACAGCCTGCATCTGCGTCCCCAGTTTGTCTTCCAGTCCTTCAAATTTCTCGAAGGCCCAGCGGGCAAATTTCACCACAACATATTCACCCGAGGGCGTGTATTTATCAAGCGTCCCCTCGCGCCAGTAAGGGATCTCATCGAGCGTAAGTCCCCCGGCAAGCAGGGAGGATACATAGGCAATGGGAAATCCGGTGGCTTTTGAGGCAAGGGCAGAGGACCGGGATGTCCTGGGATTGATCTCAATGACAACCACCCTGCCGGTTACCGGATCATGGGCAAATTGCACATTGGTTCCGCCAATGACCCCTATGGCTTCCACGATGTCGTAGGAATACTTCTGCAGTCGTTTCTGCAGGTCCACATCGATGGTGAGCATGGGTGCGGTGCAATAGGAATCTCCCGTATGCACGCCCATGGCATCCACATTCTCGATAAAACAGACGGTGATCATCTGGTTCTTTGCATCGCGGACGACTTCCAGTTCCAGCTCTTCCCAGCCCAGCACCGACTCTTCGATCAATACCTGGTTGACGATGCTGGCCGATAATCCCCTGCTGGCAATGGTGTTAAGTTCCTCCGTATTGTAAACGATCCCGCCTCCGGTACCCCCCATGGTGTATGCCGGTCTGACCACAACCGGATATCCAAGCTCCTCTGCCACTTTCTCGGCGTCTTCAACGGTATTCACCGCCGTGCTGCGCGGAACGTCAATTCCGAGGCCGGCCATGGTTTGCTTAAAAGCGGTACGATCCTCACCGCGCTCGATGGCATCAATATTGACACCAATCACTTTCACTTTGTATTTATCCAGTATGCCCGATTTTGCCAGCTGGGACGACAGGTTTAAACCTGTCTGTCCCCCCAGGTTTGGAAGGAGCGCGTCCGGCCTTTCTTTTTTTATGATCTCGGTGAGGGCATATTCGTTTAAGGGCTCTATATAGGTGACATCGGCAATTTCAGGATCGGTCATGATGGTAGCCGGATTGGAATTCACCAGAATGATTTTATATCCCAGTGACCGCAATGCTTTGCATGCCTGGGTACCGGAATAGTCGAATTCACAGGCCTGACCGATGATGATGGGACCTGAACCAATGATCAGCACGCTGTCGATGTCTTTTATTTTTCCCATATAGGAATGTTTTACCCGTTTTTTATGTGCGCATTATTACCGGTTGCAAGATAAAAAAAAGCAGGCTATACGGAAGGATTTTTCAATGATAAATTTTGGACTTTGCATCCATGCGCACGGATAGGTTTGATTGTTCAAAGCATAGAACCGGATAACCTGCGGACAGGTCATAATGTCCTTTTATTTGATTGCGGCAACTCAACGGACAGGTCTGCCATGACATATTTACAGTCCGAACAAATTGGTTCAATTATTGTTTTCATTTTGCCATGGAACAGGATTCATACCCGCTGGAATTGATTGCATTTGCTGACCATCAATTGCTTGATGCCTACTCGACAACCGTCATCGGTGTGGTAAAAAACGTGGCGCCTGCAGTAGTCCATATCAGCGTTGCTAAAAAGTTTCGCAGTCCGGGGGCCGGAAAGGATATTGAACAGCCTGCATTTGGTTCGGGGTTTGTCATTTCAACCGATGGATATATCGTAACCAATGATCATGTGATTGAGGGTACAAATTCGATCAGGGTCACTTTTGCTGACGGGGTTGAACTGCACGCGGAATTGATTGGTGCAGATCCTTCCACCGATATTGCGGTGATAAAAGTATATGACGGCGATTTTAAACCTTTGCAGTTTGCAGACTCGGTTTTGCTTGAGCCCGGTCAGATTGCCATTGCAATAGGTAATCCGATGGGATTGCAGCATACGGTGACAACCGGTATTGTAAGTGCGACGGGTCGAACCTTAAGGGCCAATAATGGCCGGTTGATCGATGACATAATTCAAACGGATGCTGCTCTTAATCCCGGCAACAGCGGAGGACCGCTTTTAAATTCAGAAGGTAAGGTAATCGGGGTGAACACAGCGGTGATCTCTGCAGCTCAGGGACTATGCTTTGCGGTGTCTTCGAATCTTGCAGCCTATGTTGCCGGTCAATTGATTCTGAACGGCAGGGTAAAACGGGCTCAGCTGAACATTGCAGCACATCTGGTAAACCTTACCCAACGTATGATAGAAGCCAATCAACTGAAAAGCAAAACCGGGGTCTATGTGTATGAGATCCACAGTGCCCCTGATATCCATAACAGTGAATTGAAGGAAGGAGATATTATCGTCGATTTTGACGGCAACCGGGTTGCCACGGTCGACAACCTGCATAAATACCTGAATGAATCCACCATTGGAAAAAAAGTGGTACTGGGGATCCTGAGGGGCGGCCGGAAGGATATCATCACGGTGGTGCCCGGAGAGTTAAAATAAAGGATTATTTCTTCCCCGGTTCCTTTTTCTTTGAGAACATCCGGATCAGCCCGCTGTTTTGTATGGCTTCCGAAGAACGGGTCACCTCTCTGATGCCCGTATTCAGCTGGTAAAGGAAGATCTCAAGTGAGTCAGCAAAGGAGGTGTCGGCAACGAAAAGGCTAAGTGCATTTTCATGATCATTGAGCCTGCGGCTGAATTCAGTGAGATTCCGTGTGGTTTTTTCGAGGTTCACACTGGTAAGGTATAAATTCTGCGTGACTGCGGTGTCGGAAAACAGCCATCCGAAGACGCCTTCCCCTTCGTTGATCTTATCCGTTATCTCATCAAACCGGCGGGTGACTATTTTCAGGTTATAGCTGGCCGTATCAAGCTGCTGTGAGAACAAGGTATCGGAAAACAATTTTCCCATGATACCGTATCCTTTGTTTACTTTATTCGATATTTCCACCAGATTCTCCGAAAGGGTGGCAATATTGCTGACAGTCTCATCGAAGTTGTCCGTCACTCCGGTATCTGCAAAGATCTTACCGAAAATGCCATAGCCCTGGTTGATCTTATCCGTTATAAAGAGCAGGTTCCTGGAAACGGAAGTGATATTTTCACTTGATTTTTTAACCTCCTTTAAAATTTCATCGATATCAACCTGTTCAATGCTTTGCAGGATATCGTTCTCATTGACCGGAGGACTTTGCTCACTGCCCGGCAATATATTGACGATCTTGCCTCCGGTAAGACCCTCGTTGGCAATGGTAACCCTGGAATCGAGCCTGATCAGTTTCAGGACATCTTTTTTAATTGTAAAGCCGGTTTTTACACGGGTATCTTTCATCAGTTCAATGCTGCTGACTGTGCCGATGTCAATACCGGAAAAATATACCTTGTCGCCTATCTTAAGGCCTTTTATATCCCTGAAGATGGCCGCAATCTTCAGCGACGGTCCGAACAGGTTCTGCTGTTTCCCGATAAAATAAATGCCCAGCACGAAGAATATAAATCCCAGACTGATGAAAATCCCTATTTTGACTGCCTTTGTTCGTTGCATGGCGCAAATGTATTAGGTGGTAAAAAACATACTTACTTGATGTTCGTGATAAGTACGCAGGGTTTTATAATCACCTTCTGCAATAAATTTTCCGCATTCCAGGATGCA
Source organism: Bacteroidota bacterium (assembly GCA_017860375.1). Taxonomy (GTDB): domain Bacteria; phylum Bacteroidota; class Bacteroidia; order Bacteroidales; family UBA10428; genus UBA5072. The sequence continues at coordinate 6,345 of JAGDMB010000093.1, forward strand.
GATCCTGTCGGATACCGTTTCGGCACATTTCATGTCGTGGGTAACAATAACGGACGCGGTACCGTGTTCGTGCTGAATTGACACAATAAGATCACTGATCTCTTTTGCCGTAAAAGGATCAAGACCGGCCGTAGGCTCATCATACAGCATGAGTTCGGGTTTCAGCATCAGTGCCCGGGCAAGACCGGCGCGTTTTTTCATGCCCCCTGACAATTCGGCGGGCATTTTGTCGATGGCATCCAGCAATCCCACGCTGCGCAGATTTCGTTCAATCCGTTCCTCCATTTCCTGAGCGGGAATCTTTAAAAAAATGGCATTCCGAAGCATCGGGAACAGCATGTTCTCTCTCAGCGAAATCGAATCGTACAGGGCTCCCTGCTGAAAAACATAGCCAATACGGGTTCTGACTTCGTCCAATTGAGCCGGGGTGCAATTCACAATATCCCGGTCAAAAAGTTTTATATCTCCGTGGTCCGGTTTAATCAACCCTACCATGCATTTCAGCAGGACGGTCTTTCCGGCTCCCGATTTTCCGAGCACAACAAGGTTTTCACCGTGACTGAGCCGAAGGTCGATCTCATCCAAAACCGCATTCCCGTTAAATGTTTTGGACAGGTTGGTTATTTGTATGATATTCCCGGATTCCATGCTTATATTTCAAAAAGACTGGTGATCTGAACCGCAACCAGGTCGATGAAGAAAATGACCATGGAGGAAATCACAACCGAAGCATTGGCAGCCTGACCCACACCTTCGGTCCCGGTGTTCGCATAATAACCCTTGTAACAACTAATGATGCCGATGAAGAATCCGAAAAAGAAGGTCTTTAGGGTAGCCGGAAAGAGGTCATAAAAATAGATTCCGTCAAAAGCCTGGGAAAAGAACAGGGGGAATGAGATATTGCTGTATGCCTTCAATCCCAGGAAAGATCCCATAAAGGCAATGAAATCTGCATAAAAGACAAGAACGGGAAGCATGATCGTGGTAGCCAGCACCCTTGTGACAACCAGGTAATTCACCGGATTGGTGGCCGATACTTCCATGGCGTCAATCTGTTCCGTAACCCGCATGGAACTGAGTTCGGCACCAATGCCTGAGCCCACTTTCCCGGCAAAGAGCAACGCCATAATCACGGGACTCATCTCGCGGATGATGGAAACAAACACCAGGTTAGGAAGCCACCTTTCAGCCCCCAGGTCGGCCAGCATGGGACGGGTCTGAAGGGTCAGAACGAGCCCCAGGATCAGTCCGGTGACACTGATCAGGAAAAAGGACTTGTATCCGGTTTTGTAAAGCTGGTTGATAAACTCGGCCCTCTCAAAACGTTTTATGGATAGGGTGCGAAAGAATAAGCCGATGAAACGGAAAAGGTCGGTCAACTCAAAAAGAAATCCTTCAATATTTTTGGCTAACGAGGATGTTCTCATCGCAGGGCTGATTAATTCTGCAGGACAACAAGAGCCTGTCAGGTCTGGCAGACCTGTTCCTTTCAGATGTAAATGAATATAAAATTAGGGAATTAATGGCAATTAACCTATACCCTGCCGGAATGGTTTTGAAATCAAATGATTAGGTCAATCTCATTCTCTCTCCGGGTTTGTAATGAGGCTCAGTTTTCAGTGATCCTGGACGGAATATATACGGCAGGCGCATTTTCACCCTTAAAAAGACAATTTGTCCACCCTCGGTTTATCCGTATCATGCTAATTTCGGAATGAACGCAATCATCCGGCAGCAGACCAATTATTCCGCTATGAACCTGTAATAATCAGCAAAATGAAAAGAAATTCGCATCCGGTTCTGATTTTTC
>JAGDMB010000094.1 GCA_017860375.1 Bacteroidota bacterium
ACAATCGCAAGGACTCTTTCATTCCCTCCGATACTGGCCTTCTTCATTGCTATCTCTGTCCAGAAAAGCGCACCGTTCTTTTTCCTTGTCTGCCAGTCAAACAGAATTTCATTCCCCTGCAGGACATCCACAAAAAGCGTATGCAGGCCTTCCTTTGTGTAGGGAGGAACATTGGAGCTCAGGTCTGCAAGGGTAGTGCGTTCCATCTCCTCTTTCGCGTAACCAAACATGCGTAAGGCGGAATGGTTGACATCCCTGATCTCCTCATTAAGGTCAACAATAAAAATAGAATCGGTAGAGGATTCAAAAATCTCCCTGTAATTGCGTTCGCTTTCTGAAATGATTTTATTGCTTATCTCAAGATCGGATAATAGTCCTGAAAAAGTCAGAAAAAACCGGTAGGTCACCACCAAAATCATGATGGCAACAATTGAAATGTTGATGGTGCTGTTAATCCAGGGATAAAATTTTTTACTGTGGACTGCCGGATCGTGGGTGTGCGGCAAAGATAATATCCCTTTGTGATGCAGGAAACCAATCGCAAGAAGACAACCGGCTGCAAAAATAAAAATAAGCAGGGTGCGCCTCAGGGAGAGGTAAAATATGGCATAAAAGGGAATCAGTATTACAAATACCCTCGCAGTGGCAAATAATCCGTAATTGACGGCATCAGACAAAGCCAGCAAACCGGCAAGGCAAATGAAGGTATAGGTTTTAAAACTGCCGGAAAGGCGTGACCGGTTTAACGTAATGATTATTACACCTGCAACAACCAGGAATTCAATGATAAAGGAATAATTGAAGCCTGTTTTTAAAAACCGCAACAGGCTTAACACATAAGAAAGGGTGCCCAGCACAGAGGCAACAACCAGGGAGTTATTTACGGTTATTTCCCTGACCTCATCAATGGTAAGACTCTTTCCTTTCATCCCATCCTGCGTTTTTAAAACCTATTTGTCCTCACAATTCTGCTCGGTTTTTTGCAGGATGCTGATATCATACCCCTTTTGTTTGACACGTTCAACCAGTCCGGAATAGGTATCGGAAGCCATATAAGGTTCCCGGCTCAATATCCAAAGGTATTTCCGGCCCGGATGCCCGACCACGACATACCGGTAGTTATCGTCAAGCACAATAATGTAATAATCGCCTCTGAAAGGCCAAAGGAACTGCACTTTGAGTCGTGCATTCCCCGATCCCTTCACGACAAAAGCCTTCCCTTTCGCATACGACATCTTTGAACCTTTGTCTTTGATCTTCAAACATTGGTTTATAACACGGAGGTATTTTTTATTGGGTACCTGCTGATATTCAGCTGTACTGCAACGACAGTCCTTCTGAAAACGGGTTGGAAATGAGGCTATTTCGTACCATAGCCCCAGGTACTTTTCAAGGTCCACCGATTGGACTGTTTCCAGGTCCTGACCCTTTGCATAGCTGTAACAAATGCAAAGTGGCAGTAAGAAATAAAGAACGGGTGGTTTCATAGGACAGGTATTTTTATCAAAATATACAAATAATTCATTTATTTTCAAATATATTTCCAGGGTTTCCTGAAAGCTTCACCAGTCCTGGGTCCGCTTCCCAACTTCAAAAACAAGCCCCGAAGATAATTTTCAGTTCATGTGTTTTCTTTTTATTTTTCTGCCATAAAAAACCGTATTTTTGTCCCCGAATGGAAAACCGAATGATGCGTAAAGTGCAGGCCCGGACATTGCTCATGGGGATCATGCATGTCCTGATATGGATTGCCGTATTTGTTTTTCCCCTTTTATTCTTCCGCAGGCCCAGTCAGCAGTCTCCCGGAATAAGCGATTTCTTTCTCCTGTCGCTTGTGATCGTATATTTTTATGCCAACTACTATATTCTCGTTCCGAAACTACTCACCCGGAACAAGTTTTTATGGTATGCCATAACGGTTGTGATCCTGCTGGCCATTGCTTTTTTTACCCTGCGTCAGATGATGCTCATTTACGATTCGCAGAATGAAATGGAAAATCTCCTGCGAAGGCATTCACCTGAAAGAGCCCGGGAGATTTTGCAGCACATTGCCATAAACCGGGGCATGGGTGCGGTTTTTTTCAGTTTTCTGGTCCTGGCCGTCAGCACCAGCATTAAAGTCACCGGCGACTGGTACAAAACGGACAAGAAACGCAAGGATGCAGAAAATGAGAAGCTGTCAACCGAATTGAACCTGCTGAAATCACAGATTAATCCCCATTTCTTCTTCAATACCCTGAACAATATTTATTCCCTTGCCATACAGAAATCGGAGAAAACCCCGGCGGCCATCGTCAAGCTGTCAGAATTGATGCGCCATATTATTTATGATACGGATAAAGATAAAGTTCCGCTCAGCAAGGAGATTGATTATATCCGGAATTATATTGAACTGGAGAAATTGCGTCTTCGGGATAACGTGGATGTGCGTTTTGTAGTGGACGGCAATCCGGAAGAAAAGCTTATCGAACCATTGTTATTGCTGCCGTTTATCGAGAATGCGTTTAAGCACGGTATTGGGCACCAGCAAGCCAGTTCGGTTTCCATCCGGATATCCATCCAGGATTCCCGGCTGAACCTGTTGGTGGAAAATCCTGTCCAGGTTTCTTCCGATATTCCGGAAGAAAAAAAACAGGGGATTGGAAGAATGAATGCAGAAAGGCGTCTTCAGTTGCTCTATAATAAAAATTACAAGCTGGAAACAACCATTACGGATGTCCTGTTTCGCGTGGATCTAACCCTTAATCTCAACCGCGATGAAATGCCTGGTGGTTGATGATGAACCTCTTGCTCAGCAAGTTATAGAGGATTTTATTCAGCGGGTTCCGTTTCTCGAATTTGCCGGCAAGTGTTCCAGTGCCATGGAAGCCATGGATATCCTGCAGCAAAAGCCGATCGACCTGCTTTTTCTGGACATCAACATGCCGGTGGTAAGGGGTATTGATATGATGGCCAGTCTCCCTGTCAGGCCTTTGTTTATTTTAACCACCGCCTATTCCGAATACGCTATCGAAAGTTATGCGCTGAATGCCACGGATTACCTTTTAAAACCCGTGCCTTTTGATCGATTTATGAAAGCCGTCAACAAGGCATATGAAATCTACACCTTGCGGAAACAGGCCAGGGAGATTCATGCCGTCAGGTCCGATGAGCCTTCTGCTGACCATTTCTTTGTCCGTGCCAATTACAAGAACCTCCGCATCAATTATGAGGATATTCAGTTTATAGAAGGATTGAAAGATTATGTAAGGATTCACCTGGCCGGCAAAAAATCTGTCATGACCTTGCAAACCATGAAAAACATGATTGAAATATTGCCTCAGCAGCGGTTTATACGAATCCATAAATCATTCATTGTGAATCTGGGGCAGATTGATGCGGTAGAGCGCAACCGCGTGCTTATTGGTGAAAAACGGATCCCTGTGGGAGACGGATACAAGGAAGACTTTCTTAAAAGAATCAAGGTGGAATAGGATTGGGGATTTCCTTGCCGGATCACGGATAAGAAATCGCAGCGTCCACGGAAACAAGGAAGGAATCCGGCATCCAAACAGCAGAAGATCAGGCCATGTAAAACAGGTCAGGGAAGTAAAATAGTTGATAACTTTATTGGCAAACAGGGATAATATTGAAAGCTCTGTATTAACTTTTGCATCCGTATTTCAGTGTACCGTTTGACCTAAATCGAATATACCATGGAACCATTGCATGTTGAAGCTACCGACTCTACGCCTTATGTATGCCTTGACAAGGATAAGAATCTTTTTGAGATTGCCGGAAAATCAAAGCCATCGAATGTAATTGAGTTTTACGATCCTCTCCTGAACTGGCTCGACCGTTACATGGAGGCCCCTAATCCAAAAACATTATTATCCATACGGCTCGAGTATCTTAACTCTGCGTCTGCAAAAATCATCAATTTTATAATTAAAAAACTCGAACGTGCCATTAAAATGGGCAAAGAGGCCTCTGTACTTTGGCATTATTCAGTGCATGAACCCGATATGAAGGAACTGGGAGATAATTACTCGATCATGTACAATATCCCTTTTGAATTCAAATCCTACGAATAGGACAGCTGCTGCCAAAAGACCTTTACGTAAGTCCCTGACCTTTTATACCTAAATGAATACCTATCCATGGAACCCCTGATAGTATATGGCGCCAAAGATACTCCTTCGGTTTATTTCGACAAAGCGGCCGGAATTTTTGAGATTGCCGGTATTTCCCTGCCTGCCAATGTACTGGATTTCTTCAATCCGGTTCTGGAATGGATTGAAAGGTACATAAAAGACCCAAATGAAAATACGGTTCTGACCTTGCGCATGGAGTATCTGAATACCTCCTCCGCCAAAGTCATGAACATCATCATTCATAAATTCGAAACCATATTGCTGACCGGGAAAAAAGTGAAAGTTTGCTGGTATTATGCTCCCAATGAAACGGAGATGAAAGAAATGGGACAGGATTATTCCGTTGGATGCAAGGTCCCCTTTGAAATTAAACCCATTGAAGAGTAAGTCACCCCTCTCCGGCAACGGTGATCACAATTTCCCCTTTCGGATCTTTCCGGCTGAAATAAGCGTGTACCTCCTGTAAAGTCCCTCGAATTGTTTCTTCGTGCAGTTTGGTCAGCTCCCTTGAAACCGAGCACATCCGCTCCGATCCCATTTGCTGTGCCAGTTCATAAAGCGTTTTTACTAGGCGGTGAGGCGATTCGTAAAGGATGATCGTTCTGCTTTCATGTGCGAGAAAAGCCAGTCTTCTTTGCCGTCCCTTTTTATGAGGAAGAAATCCTTCAAAGCAAAACCTGTCGCTTGGGAAACCTGAATTCACCAGTGCAGGGATCAAGGCAGCAGGGCCCGGCAGGCACTCTACCGGTATATTCCCGTCAATACAGGACCTGACAAGCAAATAGCCCGGATCGGAAACAGAAGGCGTGCCGGCATCACTTACCAGTGCCATGGTTTCTCCGGCTTTGATACGCTCAACCAGCGAACCAACGGTCTTGTGCTCATTGAAGATATGGTAAGGCGCCAGCTTATTGGTGATGGCATATTTCTTCAGAAGAATGCCCGTTTTTCGCGTGTCTTCCGCCAGAATAAGGTTCACCTCTTTCAGGATGCGGATGGCACGAATTGTGATATCCTCAAGATTTCCCAGGGGGGTCGGCACTACATAGAGCTTACTCATGCTGTCCGGTGATAAATTTCCGTCTCACCAGCTCAAGAAGCTCCTGAACCATTTCACTATCCATATCCCAGGTATATTCACGGATCATATAGTTATAGGCGTCATTGAAACTGGCTGCATTGTTCATGATTTCTATCGCCTTTTCGTATTTTTTTGCATCGTTTCCAAACAGTTCGCGGATATACAGGAACCTTTCATTGATACCGATAGCGGAGGCCAGGTTCGTGATGGGTTTTGCCTGGAGGCGCGACGCTATTTCCTGATACTGAATGGGCTGATGAATGGCTTCACCCAATACCTTTTTGTTGCCTAAGGAATCGGACAAAACGCCGGACTTTTTCCTTTTTTCGGCCGCCGGAGCCGATGCAGGCTTATCCCCGGCAGGCATTTTCCGGTCGGCATCAAGCGATTCCGCTGCATTCACGGATTCCTTTGCAGCCGGCCCTTTGTCGGTTGAGGTTTTCCGTTCCTGGGCTGAAACCCCTGATGTTTCGGGAAGGACTGAATCACCGGAAGGTTGCCTCAGCATCAGCAAAACTTCATAAAAATTCCGGGTCTTCTGCAAGGCAAGGTCAATTTCTATGGAAGACACCGAATCTCCTGCACTTAATTCCTGCAGCAGATCCTTTATCTCGTCCAGGTTAGCGATGGCAGCCTCAAACGTGTGCTTGTACTTCATTTCCTTCATGGGTTTAAAAGAGCGATTCCGTGATAAAATTAACAAATTCTGCAGGAAAATATTGTTCTTCATTATATTTGCATTATTCGTACTTTTATTTCCAGTGATCCCATATGCATTAAAAGATATCGCCCTTGCAGTTTCCGGTAGCCTGTCGGGAGAAGGAGACCGGCTTGTCAGGACTGTATTCACCGACAGCCGCTCACTGCTTTCTCCCGGCGATGCTCTCTTTATAGCCCTGGTCGGTCAGCGGCATGACGGTCACCTTTTTATACCGTCATTGGTTCAGAAAGGGGTGTGCAACTTCATGGTCTCTGACACATGGAAACCCGAACATCCTTATTCCGGAGTCTCCTTCATCCGTGTGAAAGACACCCTCCGGGCCATGCAGGATTTTGCTGCCTTTCACAGGAAAAAATTTACCATTGAGACCATTGGCATAACGGGAAGCAACGGGAAAACCATCATCAAGGAATGGCTGTACCAATGCCTGCAGGATAAACGGCACATCACCCGAAGTCCCAAAAGTTACAATTCACAGGTCGGTGTGCCCTTGTCGGTATTGCTTCTCGATGAAACAAGTGAAATGGGAATTTTTGAAGCCGGTATTTCGCAACCGGGCGAAATGGAACATCTTCAGCGGATTATTCAGCCCACCCTTGGATTGATTACCAACATAGGAGAGGCTCACCAGGAAGGCTTCCGGGAATCCGGTCAGAAGGTAAAGGAAAAACTCCGCCTGTTCAAGGGATGCCGGACACTGGTTTGTTGTAAAGATCAACCGCTGGTCTGGCAGGGGATCATGCAGTATATTGACCGGGAAAATACCCGCCTGTTTACCTGGTCGGCCAAAGAAGCGGCCGACCTGAGGCTGAAAGCAAGGGTGAAAAACGACGGAAATACCAGATTGTCCGCGCTATATCATAATAATCCCGTGGAAATCACCATTCCTTTTACCGATGATGCATCGGTCGAAAATGCTCTCCATGTTTGGTCGGTACTGCTTTACCTTGGCTTTGAAAACGAAACCATCCATGACCGGATGGCACGTCTTGCACCTGTTGCCATGAGGCTCGAACAGAAAAGCGGCATCCACAACTGCATTCTCATAAACGACAGCTACAATGCCGATGTCAACTCATTGGCCATTGCCCTTGACGTGCTGAACCAGTCGGTTCAGCATACGAAAAAAACCCTTGTCTTGTCGGATATTATGCAATCGGGTACGAAAACGGAAGACCTCTACAGACGGGTTGCGGAACTTGTTAACGAGAAACAGGTTAGCCGCATCATCGGTATCGGTTCCGATATCAAAGCCAACAGCCACCTGTTTACACTCAACGGTTCTTTCTACACCACTACCCAGGAATTCATGGATCATTTCCATGAAAACGAATTTCATGATGAGGTCATTCTGCTTAAAGGATCCCGATCCTTTGAATTTGAAAAGATCTCGGCCCTGCTTGAACAGAAAGTGCATACAACCCGACTCGAAATAAACCTCGATGCACTGGTTCATAACCTCAACTTTTACCGTTCCAGGCTGCCTTCCGGAACACGCATCATGGTTATGGTAAAAGCCCTGTCATACGGAAGCGGAACGCATGAAATCGCCTCTGTTCTGCAATTCCAGAAGGTTGACTACCTGGGGGTGGCCTTTGCCGACGAAGGGGTCAGCCTGCGGCAGGCTTTAATTACCCTGCCCATCCTGGTAATGAGTCCCGAGCCGGAAAGCTTTGATACCCTGCTGAAGCATCAGCTGGAACCGGAAATATACAGTTTCCGTATGCTCGATCAATTCAACCGGGCGGTAATCCGAAACCAGGAAATAGAATATCCCGTCCACCTTAAAATTGATACCGGAATGCACAGGCTCGGATTCCAGGAAAAGGAAATACCCCTTTTGCTGCAGCAGCTCAGCACCTGCAAAAACCTGAAGGTGAAATCTGTTTTTACGCACCTGGCCGCATCCGACGAAGCAGTGCATGATGACTTTACCCGCAGGCAGATTGATCAGTTCGGGATGATCGCCGACAGGATCGCGGATGCACTGGGATACAGCGTTCTCCGGCATGTGCTGAATTCCAGCGGTATCGAAAGGTTTCCCGATGCCTGTTTCGATATGGTGCGCCTGGGGATCGGTTTATACGGCATCAGCAACTGCTTCCAGTCTCAGCTGAGAAATGTAAGTTCCCTTAAAAGTGAGATCTCGCAGATCAAGGTTATTGAACCCGGTGAAACAGTGGGATATGGCCGTAAAGGAAAGGCAAAAGACAGG
>JAGDMB010000399.1 GCA_017860375.1 Bacteroidota bacterium
CGCAGACCTGAGTTGTATAAACAGTTTTTCTTCACGGTCAGCGATGCGCATCAGGCGATCTGCCAATGAGTCATACGAAATAGTTCCGTTATCGCGGTTCTTGAAATAGCGGCCTGCCTCATAGGCAAATTCACGCCAAGCATCTCCGATGCCCGTCATTTCCATGCTTACCTCATTCAACCAGGGTTTACCAAGAATTTCAGCGCTTTCCTGTAAAAAAGCGGCATAAATAAAACGGAATCCTGCCCCGCCCGTTCCGATCTCTTCCAGCATGCGGATCACCTGGCTGAGGTTAAGCGCGGCACCTTTGGGACCATACCAGTCGGTCCACCGGCGCATTCTCTTTGCCAGATACCGTATGCCTTTGACACCAAACATGGGCAGGGGAATGGTAAGCATGTCCTTTGCCGTTTTCCGGATACCCCGGATGATCGCAGGTTTGATATCCACGTGATCCGGCATACGGGTGATGCAATACATCCGCCCTTTGGGGGGATGAGTCCCCTGAGCATACCGTACCTTTTTAAGCTCATCATAGGTAAGTCTCTCCACGTTTTCCATCACAGGATCGCTGACCAGATAGGACTCACCTTCCTTACCAAACACCGTGATATTGTGTGCATTGAAATGGAACCGGTATTCTCTGGGAAAATAAGGCAGATGAAAAACACCTACCAGCAGGCCAACCGGAATGCCCTTTTCAAGCAAGCGATCCAGTTCCTGCATGGCTTTGTCGGGATTCCTGAATTTCCTGCGCCAGACCCGGATGTTCAGCCCGCGTGTAACCCGGCTGAATATGACACCGGGCCAGACACGGAAGGAAGTCACAGCCATGCCGTTAAGTTTGATAAAGGACATGTGGGAAAAGAAATATCCTGCTCCCATGCCAAAGATCATCGGCTCACTCAGGTCAATGCCCTGATATCGTAAAAGATTGGCAGTCACCCCGTTTTCACAGTGTGCCGCCTGGTTGTGTTGAAAATTAATTTTCATGTCTGATTTCAATCCCCCGGATTCTTTCCATATCCATTAATTCATCAGGAGTAAGATTCAATGCACCGGCATAGGTTTGGACAAGCTCCGGTGTCAGCTTCCTGAATCCTTTCATTTTCAAATGTTTTCTTACCCTGCGCCGGGACAGTCCCGTATAGCTGGCCAGGATGTTCACGTCCATCACGTTAAGTTCCATGTAAAGGGCAATGGGGCTCAGTATGCCGGAAAGGATTTGCTGCCTGATCTCCTCGGCTTTTTCATAGATCCTTTCCCACGCCAGCCGGATGGCATCATTTTTCGGGGCCCATCCTTTGCTCAGGACTTTTGTATAATGGCCTTTGTCATCCACCACATAATACAGGTCGCTCATCCGGCCTTCTATTAAAAAAGCTCCGTCCTGCGGCACTTCGTTAATTTTCATAGGTCATCTGTTTAACAAACTGAAAGGGACCCGAATTGCGCCATTCGGGTCAAAAATTCGAAATGCTAAGTTCGAAATAAATATGAAATCTGAAAATAAAAATGCTCTTCTTATCTACACATTATACGTTGTCGACGCCGTATCCCCTCCCCTGCCTGTCCAGTTGGTATGGAAGAATTCACCCCGTGGTTTGTCGGTCCTTTCATACGTATGGGCGCCGAAATAATCACGCTGGGCCTGCAAAAGGTTAGCCGGCAGTTTTTCGGTACGGTAGCCGTCGAAATAGGCCAGGGCGGAAGAAAACGACGGCACCGGAATTCCGTTGGTTACTGCAGCTGCAATGACCCGGCGCCAGCCTTCCTGGCTCTTTTCCATTTTTTCCTTAAAGAACGGATCGAGCAGTAGATTTGCCAATCCGTGATTACGATCAAACGCTTCCTTTATTTTACCAAGGAAAGCCGAGCGGATAATACAGCCCCCTCTCCACATCAGGGCAATACCGCCATAGTTCAGGTCCCATCCGAATTCTTTTGCTGCGGTCCGCATCAGGACATATCCCTGGGCATAGGATACGATTTTGGATGCATAAAGGGCATCCTGGATATCCTGTACAAACGCTTTTTTATCCCCGCCGAATTTCGGCTTTGCGCTTCCAATAATCCGTGAGGCCTCCACTCTTTCCTCCTTCTGCGATGAGAGCGTTCGTGAGAAAACCGCTTCGCTGATCAGAGTGAGCGGCACGCCGGCATCCAGTGCGGATACCACGGTCCATTTCCCGGTCCCTTTCTGGCCGGCCTTATCCAGTATTTTTTCCACCATAGGTTGGCCGTCACTGTCTTTAAAGGCCATGATATCGCGGGTTATTTCAATCAGGTAACTGTTCAGTTCCCCTTTGTTCCATTCTGCAAAGATGGCATGCATCTCCTCATAGGAAAGACCCAATAAATCACGCATGAGGTGATAGGCTTCGCAGATCAGCTGCATATCGCCGTATTCAATTCCGTTGTGCACCATTTTCACAAAGTGGCCTGCTCCCGCTTCACCCACCCAGTCACAGCAAGGTGTTCCATCAGCCACTTTGGCCGCAATGGCCTGAAATATTGGTTTCACATGAGGCCATGCTGCTTTCGACCCCCCCGGCATAATGGAAGGACCCAGCAAAGCACCCTCTTCTCCACCCGAAACACCGGTTCCGATATACAACAGACCTTTGCTCTCCACCTGTTTTGTCCTCCGGTTGGTATCGGGAAAATGTGAATTGCCTCCATCGATAATAATATCTCCGGGTTCCAGAACCGGGATCAGCTGTTCGATCAGATCGTCCACTGCCTGGCCGGCTTTTACCAGCATCATCACTTTCCTTGGTTTTTTCAAAGAGGCCACAAGTTCATCGATGGAATGTGCGCCTATGAATTTCTTTCCTTTTCCTCTGCCGGAAATGAATTTATCCACTTTTTCCACCGTACGGTTGTATACGGCTACCGTGAAACCTTTGCTTTCCATATTCAGCACCAGGTTTTCACCCATTACGGCAAG
>JAGDMB010000400.1 GCA_017860375.1 Bacteroidota bacterium
GTACCGGGTGCTAATGGTTTCATCCACCTGCATGAACCGGTCGAAAATTTTTTTGTTCATCCGGGGTTCAATGCCTATGCCGGTATCCTTCACATAAAACCGGATCCAGTTTTCTCTGAGGGTATAACCGGTTTCGATACGGCCGCTGTCTGTAAATTTTACTGCATTATCAATAAGGCGAGTGAGTATTTGAGCAATTTTTATTTCATCCGTGAAGACCATAGCCTGACTGTCGCTCAATGCGGGAACCAGGATAAAATCAAGTTTTTTGTTTATTAACTGAAGATCAAATTTCGTTTTTATTTCAAGCAAGAGGGCATTAATATTAACCGGGGTTTCGGTCACTTTTTCCTGCCCTGACCGGATGGTGGAAATAGTAAGAATATCGGTAATGGTGGATAGTAATTGCATGCTGCTGTTTAGAATTACATCGGTATAAGAGGTTAATTCCTCGGTCGAAATTCCGGGCTTTCTCAGTAACTCGGAAAAACCCACGATTGCATTCATGGGAGTACGGATTTCGTGGGACAGATTTTGAAGGAAGGATGTTTTCAGCCGGTCGCTTTCTTTGGCTTTCCGTATGGCAATTTTCAGTTCCTCGTTGAGTCTGATATATTCAATGTTTTGCTCCTGCAGATGCTTTTCGCTTTCACGAAGTTTAGCTTCAGCCAGTATTCTTTCCTGCAATTCTTTTTTTATTCTTTTCAGCGCCATTTGCTGGCTCTGCTCAATAAGGTATATCAATACGGCAACCAGAATATAAATACCCGTAAGGTCACGCGCCAGGTTCAGCGTTTTGTCTAGAACCGGATGAATGAATTCCGATTTCTCGAGGAAGGCCAGAATCCATACGGAAGCTATGCTCAGCAGGGTAAAAACGATAGCCGTCCGCTGACCGAGCAACAAGGCTCCGACCAGAATAATAATGATGTTGGCAATAACGGTTACATCCCTGATGCCGTCCGAAAGAAATGCGAGAATTGTCATACCGGTCCACGAAACAGCCACAAAAAACAGGCTGGCAACAATCACATGCTCCCGGTGAAGAATAATGAGTAATACAAAAGAGATAAAAAGCAATACCGTAAGCATGATACCGGGTAAAGGCCTTGTATGAAACATCAAAGCACGGCTGATCAGCAAACCGGAAAGCACAAGGATGCAGGCAAGTAAAATGATATGGAGGAAAAGAGCCTTTCGGGTTTTTTCCTCATCGTCAGGAAAAGAGGGTGGTAAAATCCATTTTTTCAACGACATCGGATGCGGACTTCATTTGAAATTCCCAAAGACTTTCTTTAACCCGAAATCTATCATCATCGGGCCAGTCTGACAAATCTAACAATTTTCAGACTGGTAATTTGCGATTTAAAAATTCGTTTGCCGGGTTAAATCAGTTTCCTCACTTCCACAGCCCGGATAATGATTTTAACAATTTCCTCAACGGAAAGGGTCATGCAATTAAATTTCAGATCATAGGTCGTATAATCGGTATTCTTACCCTGGAAATATTCACGGAACTGCTGGCGCTTCTTATCGATTTCAATGCATTCTTTCCGCGCTTCCTCCTGGCTGATTTTGTTTTTTTCGCTGATCCGCAGGGATCTCCAGTTGAGGGGAGCTTCCAGCATGATATGAAGGGCTTTGGGGATGTCGTGCGTAATGGCAACGCCGCCCCTGCCGACTATAACCACATGTCCTTCACAGGCCATGTTACGGATCACCTGGGCTATGGTATTCCGGATTTTCCGGTCGCTTTTATAGTATTTATCCAATTGTGCGAACAGGACTTCATCAATCAAACTCCGCTGCTGGTACTCAAAAACATATTTGATCCTGGCCGGGTCCAGTTCCAGTTCACGCGCCGATTCGACCATAATTTCCTTCGTAACAAACTTCCACTGGGTCTCACTACCCTTCACCAGCATCTTTTTGGTGAGTTCATCCGTAAGCTGTTTGGCCACAATTTTGGCCGGGCAGCCGTATTCCCTGGCGAGGGTAATTACAGGCCCGGGGTCTTTATATTTGCTGAGATCGGCCTGCATACGATCAGACAGGTATTTGCCAAAATCGATTTTCATAGCCATCAGGGTTGAGTATTTTATAAAATTACCAATTTTAATTCAATAAATCAAGTATCTTTGAAATTCGGTAATTTCGTTCCAACTATATAAGGGTCAATAATTTATGGTAACTTCAGCTTTTCTTAAAGAATCCATACGCAACGTTCCTGATTTTCCGCGACCGGGAATTCAATTCAAGGATATTACAACCCTGTTGAAACAACCGGAACTGTTCCGGCACGTTGTTGAAACGGCTGTCGCTTATTACAGCGGAAAAGGGATTACCAGGACGGTAGCCATAGAATCACGCGGCTTTATTATGGGAGGTGCCCTGGCTGCAAGGCTTGGTACCGGATTCATACCGGTGAGGAAGCCCGGCAAATTACCGGCAGCGGTGTACAGCAAGACCTATGCCCTGGAATACGGCGAGGATTCGGTGGAGATCCACCAGGATGCGCTTTCCCCGGACGATATTGTACTGCTGCATGACGATCTGCTTGCCACCGGGGGTACTGCGCTTGCTGCCATTAACCTGATCAGCCGGTTCGGTGTCAGGAAGATCTATGTGAACTTTATCGTTGAACTTGATTTTTTAAAAGGGAGGGAAAAACTGGTCCCTGCCTATGACGTGTTCTCCCAGATTCATTTTTAGAGAGTCCCCGCATACAATTACCCAAAAAAAAATTCAATAATGAACAAGGAATGAAGAACACCGAACGCTGAAGATCATACAAAGCAGACATTGTCTTCATTATTCGTCATTCGGTGTTCCTTGTTCAGTATTGATTTCAATACCGTTGATGGTTTGTTATTTCTACCGGGTATCAGGACTGGCCTTGTGGCTTTCGACATAGGTATTAAAGGCCTTTTCTCCTTCCTCTTTCCAGA